>JAAYKZ010000449.1 GCA_012522165.1 Clostridiales bacterium | reverse complement strand
TCGATTTGCTTTTGGCAAATTCTGTACATCACGGAAATTGTAAATACGGTTTACTAGATTTTGAGGCGCTCAGGATGATAGAACTTCAAAAACCCACACTGCTTGTTACTCATCATACTTTTCTAAGTGAAAGTGATACGGATATAGCACCCATAAGAAATGCATACAAACTGTTTGATGAAATAGAAAAAAAAGAGATAATTGGTGTGTTACATGGGCATACACATGGCTATAAAGATATAACAATTGGTAATAAATGCCGTGTAATTGGGGTAGGCCCCTTTTTAAAAGATATACCTAATATAAATAATCAAGCTAATTTAGTTACTGTTACTCCTTCAGGAATACAAAAAGTATTAAATTATTTCTATAGAAGTGATCTGGATCAATATGTCTCACGTAGTGTGTATACTCGGGATAATTCCTTATATAAAGGTTCAAACATAGAAAAACTATATTATGAAATTGTATCAGATGCTAAAAACACTGGGGTTATTCCTAATTTTCACCTAAATATAAATATGTCGTTTAAGGAATTTAATGATGAAATAGAACGGATTTTTCATGAGGATATTAATACAGCAAAGATGTGGCAAGATACGGAGCAAGTTCCAGAAAGTCTCTATTACAATCATGGGCAATATATGAAATATAATAATATAACTGCAATAGATTTTATAATTAAAGAACTTAAAAGCAAAGCTACAAGCAGCAGAGCAATTATTCCATTAATCAATTTTGAGATGGTTGTAAAAAGTGGAGATGGATTCTTACCATCTTTCGATTTGGTTCAGTTTGGTTTTTTAGCTGAAGATAGAACCCATCTTTTAGCCACTCTATACTTAAGAGCTCTGGAGGTCAGACATTTTTTAAAAATTAACTTATGTGAAATATATCTTATGTGCAAGCAAATTGCGGATGAGATTCGTTCTATTGAAAGGATTAATATAAATATATTTGCTTTTAAAGCACAGTATAAAGAAACTTTTGGTTGCTTTAAACGTGCCGAAATTGATAGAATTGATGAGTCTGAAATAGTATTACTCTTAAAGGAAGATCTCAAGAGTATAGTACATTTTCTTGAGGAGAAAAGGGATCTTAATGAGACTGTTATAGAAAACAAAGGAATGCCCAGCTTTTTTAAAGCATTACAAGCGATAAATAAGCGACGCACTATTAAGACAGAAATACTTCAGCAAGCTAAGTCGATTCTTGACATAATGGAAAAGTTGAAGTCAGAACGAGAAAAAACCTCGAACTATACTTTAATACATCAAATAGAAAGTCAAGTAAATGAGCAATTTAATAAAATAATTGAAATGTTAAGAGAAGGTGATATTTATGAATATTAATCAGTTAATTGATATACAAAAGCAGTTTGATTCTAAGCATAGAGGAAAGTTTGATTGGGCACAAAAAATAGATGATGAGAATATAGCAACTCTAGAGTATTTACTTCTTTGCCTTGTAGGAGAGTTTGGTGAAGCTACTAACCTAGTTAAAAAAGTTCTAAGGGGTGATTACAGTCTTAATGATATAAAGCCTCAGCTAAGTGAAGAGATAGCAGATATATTTATTTATGTATTAAAACTTGCTTATCAACTTGATATAGACATTGAAAAGCAATTCCTTGAAAAGGTAGATAAAAACAAACGTAGATTTCTAAACTTCGAGATGAAAGAAAAGGATATGTAACATGGAAAAAGAATATGAAATTCAAATCGAAATAGAGAACAAGTGTTATTTAGATTGCCTTCATTGCTCCTCACTATCAATGCGTCATTCAGCATCAAATCCGTTTTCGGAAGAAGAATTGATGAACTTCTTTCAGCTATTTAATGTCCCTTTACATATATACTTCACTGGTGGTGAGCCGTTAGCAAACCCTAATCTTACAACATTAATAAAACTTGTAAAGAGTATTTCTACCGATGTTAATGTGGGAGTTTATACCTGTGGAATTCTAAAAGACACGACATCAATTGATGAAGAGTTCGCAGAAAAGCTAAAAATGGTGGGGCTTGATGATTGTTATGTTTCCTTATACCATTGTGACTCTGAGAAGCACGATCTGATAACAAATAGGAGTGGTTCCTATTGGGCTACTATACAGTCCATTCATAATCTTATTGATAAAAAAATAGATGTTAAAGTACATTTAGTTATAAATCGTTACAACTATCTAGAATTGGATAAAATAATAACAAATACTCTTAATCTAGGAGTAAAACAAGTGCGCTTATTGCGTATAGTTAAGGCTGGCGCTGCAGTAATAAATTGGGAAACAGTTGGCTTGCCCTTTGATGAGCAAAATGCTGTTATCAAAAGGATAATTGACAACATTGATAAATACTCTGGTTGTGTTACGATCTCTGGATTTCCAGAGGAAATTGCTTGCCGCCCGGCACCACAAGCGATAAAATGTCAAGCGGGGACGCATCTATTATATGTAACTAATACTAAAAAGATATACCCATGTGCGTGTACTAAGAGTGACTTAACTTTTTTAATAGGTTCCATAAACGATTTGGATAAGATAAAGCAATATCTTGAGATACAACAGGACTGTTTATATAACGAATATTGTCTTCATCCGCTACTCTGAACTGGACTATAAACGACTAGCTTTATATGTGTTATGGTAACTACAGGTTTGATGAACTTAATTCTGTTTTAACAAACTGGAAATTCTAGCAAGATTAATTGTTATGCAATAAACGTTGACATGTTCCCGCGAACGGTGGTTTTTCAAAAATGTACCGAAAACTCATTGACATGTTCCCACGTACAAATGCTATAAAAAATGGCCCGCAGACATCAATTCCATCAACTCGACCCATGTGGAGTGCGTAGTATTGATGTCGCGGCTGTAAGCCTTGATTTTACTGGGTTTTCGGAAGCACATCCAAGTTGTCTACTCAACCTAAAGGTTCAAAATACGTACATGGGAACATATCGACGATTATTTTTGAGGTAAAATTTGAACTCCAAAATTAGCAGGGTTGAGTTGACAGAATAGATAACGGC
>JAAYKZ010000448.1 GCA_012522165.1 Clostridiales bacterium | reverse complement strand
GGGTAGGGTTGTTAATAGGGATAGTATCATAGGGCTTCCTGTTATCTGTGAACAAACTGGAAAAAGGTTAGGTATAGTAGAGGATATACAATATGATCCCCATAATAAAAGAATAAAAGGTCTCATAGTAGTTAGCAATAGCTATAGATCTAGGAATTTCTTTATAGACTTTGATGATATTCATGCTTTTGGAGAAATGGCAATAATTACAAAGAAAGATTGCCAAAAGAAAATACAGAAAGAAGAGAATAATAATATTGTTGGAAAAACTATTATTAAGGATAATGGCCAAGAATTAGGCACCATAAGCAATATTATATTTAATGCCGATGATGGCCATATAGAGGGATATGAAATTTCTAAGGGCATTTTAGATGATCTGGTAGCTGGTCGGAGTATATTGTCTGGAAATTTTCAACCTCAGTTAGGTGGCGATGTAATTGTGATACCAGTAGAAGAAAATATAGAGTTAAAATCTAACAATAGAGGTATCCTGAATATACTCTCAGAATCCAACTAATAATTATAAATAGTATTAATTGCTATTGGTTATTCACTTCAACCTTGAATTGGAGAAACTATACCTAGGTCTTTCGATCAAATTGGAGAAAGACCTGAATTTCCAATAGCGCATTATGCACATAAAAAGAGTAACTGATAAATCAATACAAGGTATTAAAATAAAATGATTCAAGGAGTGATATATATTGGCAAATAAATATTTAAATGGTTTTATTGCTGGAGGTTTAATAGGAGCAGCTGCAGCCGTAATGTTTTCATCGAGATCAGGCAAGGACATGAAAAAGAAAATGATGAAAAGCGGCAAAGAGATGGCGGATGTAGCTACTAGAATTATGCCAGGTATGAGATCTAGATAAGAACAAATCAAAGGAGACCAGATCAAATTGCTCTGGTCTCTTATTCTTCTTTCATTGAAGGGAGCCTATATAATTCTATGAATATTAAGTATAACAAAAAAGTGGCAGTTTTAATATTAGTTATTACTATTTTAGCTGTTATCTTATGGGGAGTAATAGTACGATGGTCAAAAGTCATGGAAATAGTTAGGTATATATTTTATTCAATTGTAATTGCGTATATCCTAACCCCTACTAGTCGTTGGCTAGAAAACTATGTAACACGTCCCAAGGCAGTAATTATTTTATTTATTGCTTTAACAATTGTTGTTGTTAGCCTGATGATTTTACTTATTCCTTTGTTAATAAGACAAGGGCTTGCTTTACTTAATAAACTTCCAGCATTTTCACAACAAGTACAAGATATGTTGATAAAAGTCCAAAAGGAAATGGAAAGACTCGGTATTCCATATAGTGTACAAATCACTTTAAACCAATACATAGATGATATGAATAAGCGGCTTATATCCTATATTAAAGAAAGAATGGACGGTGCGGTAGATGGAGCTGGAAAAGCTGCAGCTATTTTTACTATACCTGTCCTAAGCTTTTATTTTATGAAGGATAGAGATTATTTTAATAAAATAGTTACAGGACTTATCCCAAATAAAATACGAAGACCTATATTACAAATGGCTTCAGAAATAAACAAAATCCTTGATAGATTTATTCGTGGTCAGATGCTGGTTGCTTTGATAGTGGGTATACTTGCCACTATAGGCTATCTGATAATTCGACTGCCTTATGCTGCTATTTTAGGGCTTTTTGCTGGTATATTCGAGATTGTGCCCTATTTCGGACCAGTACTAGGAGCCATACCTGCAGTTATGATAGCGCTTTTGCACTCACCATCAAAACTTATGGCTACAATATTAGTTGTAATATTAGTTCAGCAACTGGAAAGCAATATATTTACCCCAAAAATCATGGGCGACCACGTAGGATTACATCCAATATACATTATAGTATCCTTATGGTTAGCAGGAGTATTTTTTGGAGTATTAGGCAGGTTCTTTGCAGTACCGGCTGCAATGATATTGCGGCTTATAATAAAGAATATCTACTTGGCTATTATTTCAGAACAATATTGATACTATAGATAAACGAGATTAAACTAATCGATTTAAGATTTTTAAATATGTCATTAAAATATTTTAAATAAATGACTAAGTACAAGACTTTTATAATCAGCATTAGTTAAAATCCTATAGTATATCTTTATACTTGTTTTGTTAGTCAAGTCCAAAATAGTGTGTAAATTGCCTCGGTTGTTAAACAGCAGCCAGCCAGACACCCAATAACAATAAGCGTTTATGCCGTGAAAGCTAATGAGTTCATGGCATGTTTGGCTGATAGACGGG
>JAAYKZ010000447.1 GCA_012522165.1 Clostridiales bacterium | reverse complement strand
GTTCCCGTTTTGTTAGTTTGGCCACGGGTAATAAGAATAATGCCTGTGGTCTTTTATTGGAATATGCAAATGGATGAAAATAATATATAACCGTAGGCCAGAGGTCTACGTTTTTTTTAGCTGAATTTTGGTATGAAAGGAGCGAAAAATATGAAAAGCAAGGATACATGGGGTTATCTTTGGCAAGTAATGAAGGGAAATCGGTTGCGTTATTTAGGAGCAATAATAAGCATGGTGTTGTCTGCAGTATTGTCCTTGCTTCCTCCTCTAGTTATCGCAATCACAGTGGATTCCATTATAGGTGACAAACCCATAACTGCCTCTCCTATTGTGGTATCCATGATAGAGAAGCTGGGAGGTAAAAGTGTATTAGCACAGAACCTTTGGATATGCGGGCTAGCATTAGTTATACTTAATATGTTCCATGGCTATTTTCAGTATACTAGAGGAAAATTATCAGCCCAGGCTTCGGAGGCTATTGCAAAAAATATTAGGGATAATCTATTTCACCATCTGCAGTATTGGCCCTATGATGATCATGTCAAAACTGAAACAGGAGATCTTGTCCAGCGTTGTACATCAGATGTGGAAACAGTTAGAAGGTTTTTATCCATGCAGTTGGTAGAAGTGGGTAGGGCTATAGTGCTCCTTATAGTATCTTTGATACTTATGTTTTCTCTAAATGTTAAGCTGACCTGGGTATCCATGGCCGCAGTTCCATTTATATTCCTTTTTGCTGCTATATTTTTCACCAAAATAAGGGATGCCTTTAAAGAAGCAGATGAAGCTGAGGGAAGATTAACTACTGTATTACAGGAAAACCTAACAGGGATTAGAGTAGTTAGAGCTTTTGGCCGCCAGGCATTTGAGGTTGAAAAATTTGATGAAAAGAATAAGGAATATACAAACCTTTGGTACAGACTCAGCTGGATTTTAGCATTATATTGGTCTTCTTCTGATTTATTGGTTATGGCTCAAATGGGAGCAGTCCTAGTTCTAGGTGTATACTGGGCGGCTGTAGGTGAGCTAACTTTAGGTACTCTTTTAGCCTTTATGAGCTATGAAGGAATGCTTTTATGGCCTGTACGCCAATTGGGAAGAATCCTAACAGATATGGGTAGAACTCAGGTTTCATTAAGCAGAATTAAAGAGATTATCGACAAGCCCCTAGAAGATATGAATGAGGATGGCCTAACTCCCCCTATGGATCGTGACATTGAATTTAAAAATGTATACTTTGAGTATGAGAAGGACCGCCCTGTACTAAAGGATGTATCTTTCAAGGTTAAAGCGGGCCAGACAGTGGCTATTTTAGGCAGCACTGGCTCGGGTAAATCTTCTTTGGTTCATTTACTGCAAGGGTTATATGACTATCAAAAAGGCTCTATAACCATTGGGGGAGTGGAGTTAAAGGATATAAATAAAAAGTGGCTAAGGCGACACGTGGGAATTGTACTTCAAGAACCCTTTTTATTCTCAAAAACCATAAAGGAAAACATTGCATTAGCCAGAATGGATGCAACTGAGGCAGAGATCTATAAAGCTGCACGGGTAGCAGCCCTTCATGATGTAATACAAGAATTTGAAAATGGCTATGATGCTGTAGTAGGTGAGAGGGGAGTAACCCTATCAGGAGGGCAAAAACAAAGGGTAGCTATCGCTAGAACCCTAATTCTTAATAGCTCAATTCTTATCTTTGATGATTCTCTTAGTGCAGTAGATACTGAAACCGACAATGCTATTAGAGCAGCTTTGAATGAAGTAAGCAAGGATGTGACCACATTCATTATATCTCATAGAATTACCACTATATCTCAAGCTGATTTAATACTGGTTATGGAAGATGGAAGAATAGTGCAATCAGGAACCCATGAAGAACTACTAGCTCAAGAAGGGATGTATAAACGTATCTGGTCTATACAAAGCGCTTTAGAGGAAGAGATGGAGAAGAGTTTGGCATAACACATTAAATATAAGATCCATAGAAGGAAGGGATAAAAATGAGTGCACTTAAAGAGCAGGAATATACTAAATCCGTTGATTTGGGTCTATGGAAAAATTTATTTCAATATATAAAACCCTATAAAAAGAAGGTTATAGCCCTTATAGTTGTCATGATTGGTTCGGGAGGTATAGATGTTATCTTCCCCTTGATGACTAAGTATGCTATAGATAACTATATCGTTACAGGAATACTTGAAGGCCTATGGGGCTTTGCTGCTGTTTATGGCGGACTAGTAATTCTTCAGGCTATCAATGTGTATTATTTGATAAAGATTGCAAGTGAGATTGAATTGGATCTTAGCTATGATATTAGAAAGGTTGGCTTTAAACGACTTCAGGAGCTATCCTTTTCCTACTATGACAAAACTTCTGTAGGTTGGCTAATGGCCCGTATGACATCTGACGTAGAAAGGTTAGGAGCTACCATTGCTTGGAGTTTGGTGGACCTAACCTGGGGTGCTACTGCTATGGTAGGTGGTTTAGCAGCCATGCTGTATATGAATTGGAGATTGGCTCTGATTACCCTTATTGTAGTACCCTTTTTGGCAGTAGCCAGCGTTTATTTTCAGAAGAAAATATTAAACTCTTACAGAATAGTTAGAAGAACCAACTCTAAAATTACAGGAGCCTTTAACGAGGGTATTATGGGTGCTATGACCACCAAGACTTTGGTAAGAGAAGAGGAGAACTTGAAGGAGTTTAAAGTTCTTACTAAGGATATGTACAGCTCATCGGTAAAAGCAGCCATCTTTTCAGCCATATACTTTCCAGTAGTTATAACCTTAGGAAGTGTAGGAACAGCTTTGGCCCTTTGGTTTGGAGGTAAGGCTGTACTGGCTCAGATCATAGGATTTGGTACCCTTTCAGCATTTATTACCTACGCTAATCAATTTTTTGGTCCTATAAGAGAGTTGGCAAGGATCATAGCAGAGTTTCAAAACGCCCAGGCTTCTGCAGAACGTGTAATGGCCATGATCAATACTGAGCCAGATATAAAGGATACTCCCGAGGTAATAGAAAAGTATGGTACTGAGTTTGAACCTAAGCGTGAGAACTGGGAGGAAATAAAGGGTGATATTTCCTTCAAAAATGTATGCTTTTACTACAAAGAGGAAGAAGAGGTACTGGAAGATTTCAATCTGGAGGTTAAAAGAGGAGAGAATATTGCCCTAGTTGGTGAAACAGGTTCGGGTAAGAGTACTATAGTAAACTTGCTTTGCCGATTCTATGAACCAGTTGAAGGCCAGATATTAATAGATGGGGTAGATTACCGTAAGAGATCTCAATTATGGCTACAGTCTAATATAGGGTATGTACTTCAGACTCCTCACCTATTTAGCGGAACCGTCAAGGAAAACATACGCTATGGCAGGTTAGATGCTACCGATGAAGACATTATAGAGGCCGCAAAGATGGTAAACGCCCACGATTTTATTATGAGGATGGAGCATGGCTATGATACAGAGGTAGGTGAGGGAGGAAACAGATTATCTACTGGAGAAAAACAGCTTATATCCTTTGCCCGAGCTATTTTAGCCAATCCTAAAATCTTGGTTTTGGATGAGGCTACATCATCTATAGATACAGAGACGGAGCAGATAATACAGGATGCCATAGGTAAGCTATTAAAAGGACGAACCAGCTTTATAATAGCCCACCGTCTATCTACCATCCGATCAGCGGACAGAATTTTGGTTATAAAGGATGGGCGCATGATAGAGCAGGGCAACCATAGGGAGCTTATGAGGCAAAAGGGATACTACTACAGGCTGTATACCAATCAATTTAAGGAAGAACAAGAAATTAGCGCTATTAATGCATAAATATATTAAATAAACCTGGGGAAAATCCTCAGGTTTATTTGTTAAGGGATGACACCTTTTATGTACAATATAGACACTATTTTTAAAAGTTTGGGGTAAAGAACGATTAAGTCCGTATAATGGTGTAAAAAGAAAAATAATTTGAGCCAAGGCTCAACCTCGGTTAGAATATAGTTACGACACAAATACCAAACCGAGGAGGATGATCCATGGCTCAGTATAATATTACAATAACCGAAGAACTTTTGCACGGATTATTTTTATCAAATGGCAGAGATGAAGCATTTTCCAAATTATTGGAAGAAATCTTCAACCAGGTACTCCTATCCCAATC
>JAAYKZ010000446.1 GCA_012522165.1 Clostridiales bacterium | reverse complement strand
AGGTGAGCCCACTAAAAATTATTTTGGGCCAGGCAACAAGTAGTTCAATATACAGCAAAAAATAATTTTTAGGAGGGATTTCAATGAAGGCAAGAAAAATTGTTGCAACACTATTAGCTTTATTAATGCTTATTACAGTAGGGTTGACTGCTTGTTCTTCACCTGAAGATGGTGATGCCAATGCTACATCTGTAGAGAATTCTATAGATAGTACAGATACCGAGGATGCAGCAGATGATACTGAGGATACAACCACAGATTTGGGTACTGAAGAAAATGATACTGAAGATACAACAGACTTTGGAACTGAGGATGCAGAAGACACCGAAGCAAACAGTGATGATTTAGTAGACGATGCAGCAGACACAGCAGACAATGCTGAAGAGTCTAATGAAGAATAAAGATCCATACAATTACTTATTTAGAGGGGCTGTGGACGGGACTGCAACAGCCCCTCTATGAATATTACTATTACCTACTAAATTTGACTTTACACCTAAAAATATATATGATTTAGGTATAAAAATTTATTGGAGGTAATAATATGTCACAAACCATCCTTAGAGCTGATAAAAGATATGAATCTGCTCGAAAGGTAAGGAGTCAGGGTTTTGTTCCCGGGGTAATTTATGGGACAGGCGTTGAAGACGGCACGCCCATAAAATTTAAGGAATCAGAGCTTAATAAAGTATTAAAGGACCAGGAGCTAAACCCTAGGTTGACAGTAATGCTAGATGATGAAGAGAAGAACGTTATTATTAAGGAAGTTCAAAAAGATCCTATAAAAGGCAATGTTCTTCATGTAGACCTTCAGGCAATAGCAGCTGATGAAGTAATAAGAACTACCATACCAGTTATTTTTGAAGGCAGGGAAGAAGTAGAAAACCGTCAACTGCTTTTGGAAATATATTTGTCCGAAGTTGAGATTTCCGGACCAGCTAATATAATCCCCGGTTCAATTACCATGGATGTAAAGGGCAAAGAAGCAGGAGATACTTTGACTGTAGGAGATATAGAATTTGATTCACGTATTACACCTATAACGCCGTTGGACGAAGTGTTGGCTGTAATCACAGTGCCTAAGGTGGGAGCTGTAAGTGACGAAGAAGAGATTGCTGATGAGGATTTAAGCACTGATACTGGAGCATCTTAAGAATAGATAAAATAAAAAGCACCTTTGGACACTTTTTTGTGCTCTAGAGGTGGCTTTCTAATTAATAATGTATAATATGGCTGAAATTAGAATTATGCATCCTAAAATGCTAAAAAGGGTTATAACACTTTGCTTTTCCTTACTATTAAGTTTAAACTCATTGGGTGGTGTGAAAGGATCTTTTTTAGCGAATATCTTTTTTAGCCCATTTAGCAAGCTCATGTCCAAGATGCTCCTTTTATAAATGCTATTCATATTATTACTTTATACAAGATTATTATACATATACATGCAAAAAATGACAATAGTAGTCAGGTACTATTTTGCGCAAGATCCCAAAACCAAGCTGGTTTGATAGGAATTGATTTTATAAATGGAAGACTAGGAATATATTATTAGATTGATTTTAAGAGGCTAGTATGGTATTATACTTTTGATATTAATGTCAATTAATATCAAATTAGCTACCTAATTACTGATAAACTCCAATAGAATATAACGCTGTTTCGGCGCGTTATAGTCTAGAGGATGTCAAAGTCCTTGAAAACAACACGGTCAAAAAGGCCGTGATGGGGTATGTTATGCTTATTTTTAGCTTTTAGATGCTACTGGATTCTTTATTTATAATACAATGGTATTATACTCCACAACAAAAGTCTATAGGCTAAAAATCACTTTTAGCGCTATAGCAAACTTGAGCGGCTTTAACTAAAGAAGAGATAGCCGTGATTGATGGAGGTT
>JAAYKZ010000445.1 GCA_012522165.1 Clostridiales bacterium | reverse complement strand
GGGGGTATGTACTAAGAAGGATCCTAAGAAGAGCTGCACGTCACGGGAAATTGCTAGGCATTAAGGATTTGTTTTTGTCTAGGATAGCAAAGACAGTAATTAACGAGTCAAAAGAAGCATATCCTGAATTAAAGGAAAAGGAAGAATATATACTAAAAGTCATTGAAGTAGAGGAAAAACGATTTGACGAGACAATAGATCAGGGATTGGCTATACTTAAAGAATATATTAAGGAATTGAAGCAAGGAAACAATAAAGTTTTAGACGGCCAAAAAGCCTTTAAACTATATGACACCTTTGGATTTCCACTAGATCTGACCAAAGAAATCTTAGAAGAAGAGGGTTTATCTGTAGATGAAGAAGAATTTAACGAGCAAATGAAAGTGCAGCGCGACCGAGCTAGGGCAGCACGTCAAGAGACAGATTATATGGGAGCTGATGATCCAATCTACAAGCTATTAAACCCTAATGAAATTGCCGAATTTAAAGGTTATGAAACCCTTGAGACCAGAAGTCGCATTCTTAATATAATTAAAGATAATGAAAGGATTCAAACTGCCCATGAAGGAGATCAAGTGCTAATAGTTCTTGATAAAACTCCCTTTTATGCTGAGAGTGGAGGACAAGTAGGCGATATAGGAATTTTGGAAAGCGATACAGCAAAAGTAGCAATTGAAGATGTTTCTAAGGTATTTGGATCCCATATTGTTCATAAAGGTAAGGTTGTTTCTGGACGCATTAGTATTGATGATGAGGTAGACGCCAAAGTTGATAGGGAGGCTAGAATGGCAACAGCCAGAAATCACTCTACCACTCATCTGCTACACAGGGCTCTGAAAGAAGTACTTGGCTCTCATGTAGAACAAGCAGGCTCTTTAGTGACACCGTCTAGACTACGTTTTGATTTTACTCATTTTGCACCTTTGACTTCTGAAGAAATAGAAAAAATTGAGAAGATCGTTAATGAAAAGATTATGGAAGGCCTGCCTGTAGAGACAATAGAAACAACCTTTGATGAGGCTAAGAAGTTAGGAGCCATAGCCCTATTCGGTGAAAAATATGGAGATATAGTAAGGGTAGTAAAGATGGGTGATTTTACCACTGAATTATGTGGAGGTACCCACCTGGCTAATACAGGACAAGCAGGATTATTTAAAATTATAAGTGAAACAGGAGTAGCAGCAGGGGTTAGAAGAATTGAAGCGGTAACAGGAGTTGGAGCACATCAATGGCTTAAGGAGCTAAATGAACTGGTGCATAATATTTCTGAAGTCCTAAAAACTACCCCCAATAGCCTTATTCAGAAGGCAGCAGGATTAGTACAACAGATAAAGGAATATGAGCAGGAGATTCAACAACTAAAACGACAGTTAGCTCAAGGTACTATCGAAGATCTGGTGAATTCTAAGAAAATAGTTGGGGATGTATCCTATATAGCTGCTAGAATAGATCATCAAGATATGAACAGTTTGCGTGAAATAGCCGATACTTTAAGGAACAAGCTTAAGTCTGGTGTAGTAGTGTTAGCCTCAGAAAATCAGCAAAAGGTTAACATGGTAGCAGCTGCAACAAAGGATTTAGTAAGTAGGGGAGTTCACTCTGGTAACCTTATTAGAGAGGTAGCAAAGGTTACTGGAGGAGGCGGTGGCGGACGACCTGACATGGCACAAGCAGGTGGGAAGGACCCATCCAAGATTTCCCAGGGGTTAGAAAAGGTCAAGGTTTTGCTTGAACAACAATTGGGTATGAATAAATAACAATGGGTAAATAGGTTAATCAAGCAAAACATTAAATGAGGGGAGTAGGTGTATCCTATGAATAAAGATTTACAGGAAACCATGATGTTTAGAATTGATAAGGAGCATGACAAAACACCTAAGGAAATTTTACTTCAAGTATACGAAGCTCTGCGTGAGAAGGGCTATGATCCCGTTAATCAAATAGTAGGATATCTTATATCGGGTGACCCTACTTACATTACCAGTCATAAAAATGCGAGGGCTTTAATCCGTCGTTTAGAGAGAGATGAATTATTAGAGGAGCTGGTATTGTTTTACGTAAATTCTCATCAAGACTAGAATAGAAGGAAGGCTATAAATCACAAATGTTATATAACACTCTTGGTAACACTGGCATAAAGGTTTCAAAGCTTTGTTTTGGATCCCTTACTATAGGACCCTTGCAAAAAAATCTTCCCCTTACGGAGGGGACAAGGATACTTAAAAGGGCTATTGAGCTAGGAGTAAATTTTATCGATACAGCTGATCTGTATGGGACATATCCTTATATTAAAGAAGTGCTGAGGGATCATCCTGATTTAATAATAGCAAGTAAATCTTATGCTTATGATAACAAGACTGCCGAAGAAACTTTAAATAGAGCCCTGGAAGGAATAGGTAGGGAGTATATTGATTTTTTCTTACTACATGAACAGGAAGGACCTCTCACTCTAAAGGGACATTGGGAGGCAATAGAGTATTTAATTAAATGCAAGGAAAAGGGATTAGTTAGAGGAATTGGAATTTCAACCCACCATATAGCAGGAGTAAAAGCTGCTGCCGCTATTCCGGAAATTGATGTTATTCATCCAATAATTAATTATAAAGGTGTAGGTATTGTAGACGGCACACTAGAAGAAATGGAACAGGCTATATCTTTGGCTTGGCATAATGGTAAAGGTATTTATGCCATGAAATCATTAGGAGGAGGACATCTTATTCCCCACCTGCCAAGTGCCTTTGATTATATACTAAAATTTCCCTATGTCCATTCCGTAGCGGTAGGTATGCAAAGGATAGAAGAGGTAGAAGTAAACGTTGATATTTTTAATGGAAAAGCACCTATCCAACATGCTTTAGAATCCTTAATGAAATACAATCGAAAGCTTTTTATTCAGGATTGGTGTACTGGGTGTGGAAGATGCGTAAAAAGGTGTCAGCAAGGGGCTTTAAGTATAGATCAAAACGGCAAATGTCAAGTTGATACAAGTATATGTATTTTATGTGGATATTGTGGTCCTGTGTGTAAGGAATTGGCTATAAAAGTAATATAAGAATAGAGTATAAAACAACGATCCATAAGGTATATTTATTAAGTAGGAGGAACTAAAATTTGAGAATCTTGGCAATGGATGTGGGTGATAGACGAATTGGCATGGCAGTTAGCGATCCAATGGGTTGGACAGCCCAGGGCATAGAAACCCTTGAAAGAAAAAATAATAAACATGATATGGAACAGATGAATAAAATCATACATCGCTATAACCCTGAAAAGATAGTTTTGGGTTTGCCTAGGAATATGAATGGCACCATAGGACCTCAAGGACAGAAAGTAAAGGAATTTGGTGAGCTTCTTAAATCAGAAATATATAAAGGTGAGATCATCTATTGGGATGAACGATTAACCTCTGTAATGGCTAATCGCATAATGTTAGATGCTGATATTAGTCGAGCCAAGAGAAAAAAGAATGTTGATATGATGGCAGCGGTTTTTATATTACAAAGCTACTTAGATTTTATAAATAATCAAAAAGAAGGAGAGTAAAATTATGGAAGATCAAAGTAATATCATAGAATTGGTAGATGAAGATGGAAAAATCCTATCATTTGAATATTTAATGACTTTAGACTATGGAGAAAATGAGTATGTAATATTAGTACCCATGGCACCTTATGATGATAGTGAAGATGACTTGACTGGAGATGAAGTGGTTATTCTTAAGGTTGAGCAAGATGAAAATGGTGATGATGTATATATAAGCATCGAAGATGAAAAGGAATTGGATGAAGTATTCGATGCATTTAGCGAAATAATAGCACAAGATGAAAATGAGGACTCCTAAAAGGAGTTCTTTTTTTTTATGAAAAAAGTACTATGGAAAGTTCTACCTAAATAATATATAATTAAAACAAGTACGACAAAAAAAAACAAATTAATCGGAAAAATTAAAGGATATTTACTTTTTATATCGAAAATAACTATGTAGAATTAACTATAAATGCACTACCTTCAAGAGGTGTTATTATGATAAATAGAATATTTTCAGGAACTCATATTTTAGAAAAAGCGTTGGATGCTACATGGAAAAGAAATGAAGCCATTTCTCATAACATTGCTAATGTCGACACTCCTGGTTATAAGAAAAAAGAGGTAGTTTTTGAAGAAGAATTGGCTAAGGCTCTTTCTGGTTCTGGATTTCAAGGCATAAAAACAAGAGATAAACATATACAAATAGGAAGTTTTTCAGTAGATAACATTCATCCAGAGGTAGTAGAAAGAGGCTCTACAAAACTACGAGTAGATGAAAACAATGTAGATATTGATACTGAAATGACTGCCTTAGCTACTAATACAATTAAGCACCATGCTCTTATTCAAAAATTAAACGGTGAATTACAAAGACTTAAAAACATAATAAATGAGGGGAGGCGCTAATCTGTGTTTAAGTCAATGCAAATAAGTGCTTCGGGTATGACAGTTCAGCGCTTGCGCATGGATGTTATTGCTCAAAACGTAGCTAACATGAACACTACTAGAACTGCAGCTGGAGGACCATATCGTCGCAGGTTAGTCACTGTACAAGAAAATATAGAGAGTACGCCTTTTTCCCAGTATTTGGCTCATAGTAAGAATGCTTTTAGTGGCAAGGGAGTAAAGGCTACAGCTATCGTTGAGGATCCTACACCTTTTAAAAGAGTGCATGATCCAGGACATCCAGACGCCGATGAAGAGGGTTATGTTTTAATGCCAAACGTAGATACTTTAAAGGAAATGGTAGATATGATTTCTGCAACAAGGTCCTATGAAGCCAATGTAACTGCTTTTAATGCTGCCAAGAGTATGGCTATTAAAGGACTGGAGATAGGAAGAAGATAGGGGAGAAAGATCAATGAGAGTTGATAATTTAATACAGAACACTTCGTTAGTATTTAACTCTAACAAAACTCAATCCTTGAATCAAACATATGGATTTAAGGATATTCTTAAAAGCCTTATATCACAAACCCAGGAATTAAGAGCAAGAGATCAAAACAATAATAATCTGTTAGCCACTGGACAAGTGGATAGCTTAGAAAATGTAATGATTGATATGGAAAAAGCAGATATTGCATTACAGTTTACACTACAAATTCGCAACAAAATACTAGATGCTTATCAGGAAATAATGAGGATGCAGATATAACAAAAATTTTAGCATTAAAATTATTTGATGTAGGGAAGCGGGGTCGGGATGGCAAACGCATTAGAGTCAATTAAACAACAATTGAATAATTATTGGGATAGTTTAGACAAAGTAAAAAAAAGAAATCTATTGCTAATGACCGGATTAATAGTGCTGGCATCAATTTTGATAATTGTTATGTTAAGCAGGAAAGAATATGTAGTTCTTTACTCAGGATTAACCGAGCAAGAAGCTGCTGAGATATATACTAGGCTTAAAGAAATAAATGTAGAGCCAAAAATGGATGGACAGACAACTATCCTAGTCCCTAAAGAAAATGAAGCTGAGCTGAGGATGCAGATGACCATGGAAGGATATCCTAAATCAGGCTTTAATTATGATATATATCTTGAAGGTAATAGTTTTGGTCAAACGGATGATGCAATGCAAAAAAGATGGATCATACAGCTTCAAGAGCGTTTAGGGCAATCGATACGTGTACTTGAAGGTGTGGAAGATGCAGTCGTTACTATAGCAATGCCAAAGTCAGATTCCTTTGTACTAAGAGAAAATGAAACTCCTGTATCTGCTTCCGTAATTATTCTACCCAAGAGAGGTTATGAGATAACCAGTGAACAGGCTAAGAGTATTGAGCAGTTAATTGCGACCAGCGTACCTGGGCTGAAAGAAGAAAATATCTCTATAATAGATCACAAAATGAATATATTAAATGCTGACCAAGCTACAGAGTCTCAACTAGTATCCAATCAGTTTCAGATGCAGCAGCAGTTGGAAGAGAAAATAAAAAAGGAAGTAAAGGATTTATTAGAGCCAGTATTTGGTTATGGAAAGGTAAAGACAGCTGTAAGTGTTCGCCTAAATTTTGATAGAAAAGTAACGGAATCTGTAACCTTTGAGCCAGTACAAGATGATTCAGGCATCATAGTCAGTCAAGAAATTTTAAGAGAAAGAGTGAACAATTTAACTACGGGAGGTATTGCTGGAGAAACCAACAATACTACACAATATCCGGAAAATTTGCAAAACGAAGATTCTTCCTCTCAAAAGGATCATAGAAAGATTAATTATGAAGTTAATGAAATAAAAGAAAAAATTGAGGAAGAACAGGGTAGCATAGAAGAACTTTCTATAGCTGTAGTTATCGACAATGATGCATTAGATTTACAGACCATAGAAGGAGTTAGAGAATTAGTTGCCACTGCAATGGGAACTGAATTAGATAGAGTAGCAGTCCAAAGCTGGGAGTTTAATACAGATGCCCAGCAAGATCTGATAGATGCAATTAATGAGCTTCGAAAAGATAGACCATGGATTAATACAACTACTTTAATGATAATAATAAGTGGCTTAGTACTTGTCATAGTTATCATGATCATTGTTTACAGGAATAAAATTGCAAGGGTTCAGGAGGAGCAAGAAATACAGATAATAGATGGGGCTGTTGAACAGTCAGATATTTCCGAGGAAGAGGAAATCGATCATATGGATATTGAAGAAACTCAACATGATAAAATGAAAAAGCAAATAGATGAATTTGCTAAAAAACATCCTGAGGATATTGCTCAATTATTGAGAAACTGGCTAAGTGAGGATTAGTACATAAAAAGGCAGGAGATTTAAGTATGGCTACAAGAACTGGAAGATTAACTGGTAAAGAAAAGGCGGCCATTTTATTAATAGCTTTGGGTACTGAAAGTGCTTCTGAAATTTATAAACATTTAAGAGAAGAAGAAATTGAACAATTAACTTTAGAAATTGCTAATTTAAGGAAAGTAGATAGTGAAGTAAAAGATAGTGTGATAGAAGAGTTTTATGAAATGTGTCTAGTTCAAAACTATATTGCTGAAGGCGGTATAGAGTATGCTAAAGAAATTTTAAAGAAAGCTTTAGGAGAGCAAAAGGCTATTGAACTTATAAACAAACTAACTTCTTCTTTACAAGTGAGGCCTTTTGATTTTGCGAGAAAAGCTGATCCTGCTCAACTATTAAACTTTATTCAAAATGAGCATCCGCAAACAATAGCCCTTATCCTAGCTTATTTAAGACCTGAGCAAGCAGCAATAATTTTATCTTCCCTTTCATTAGAAAAACAAGCAGATGTAGCAGCTAGAATTGCTACAATGGACAGTACTTCTCCAGAAATTATAAAGGAAGTGGAGAGGATACTGGAGAATAAACTTGCATCTATGGTAACTTCTGACTTTACTTCTGCAGGTGGAATAGAAACCATTGTAGATATATTGTTATCTGTTGATAGAGGCACAGAAAAACATATTATGGAATCTTTAGAAATGAGAGACGATGAACTTGCTGAAGAAATAAAGAAAAGAATGTTTGTATTTGAAGATATTGTTAAATTGGACAATCGTTCAGTGCAACGATTCTTACGTGAAGTAGATAATAATGATTTGACTTTAGCACTAAAGAGCACCAGCGAAGAGGTTGCAAATGTTATATTCTCTAACATGTCCAAACGACTTCAAGAAATGATAAAGGAGGACATGGAATTTATGGGGCCTGTAAGACTTAGAGATGTAGAAGAGGCCCAACAAAGAATAGTCAATGTTATTAGAAGATTAGAAGATGCTGGAGAAATTGTTGTTTCACGGGGAGGAGGGGATGAAATTGTTGTCTAGTGTAGTCAAAAATAATAGAGTAAGAATAAGCGGTCAAAAGAAAATAATTTTTAACGCTCCCAACTCTCAATATTCTCAAAAAAATGAAGTTATTAATAATGAACAAAAGGTAGATA
Organism: Clostridiales bacterium; assembly: GCA_012522165.1. Taxonomy (GTDB): domain Bacteria; phylum Bacillota; class Clostridia; order Caldicoprobacterales; family UBA3941; genus JAAYGY01. The sequence goes on along the minus strand of JAAYKZ010000445.1, from coordinate 3,507 downwards.
TAAACTATGCAGAATTACTACAAAAGTCAAAACAACAGGCAAAAAACATTATTGCTGAAGCCAAGGAAGCAGCTGAACAAATAATACTTGAAGCTCAGGTAGAAGCTACAAAACTAGCGGAAGCAGCAAAAGACGAAGGAAATCGTGAAGGCTATTCAATTGGTTATGATGAAGGCTATAAACAAGGATTTGCAGAGGGCCTGGAACAAGGTAAGACACAATATGATACTTTGATAGAAGAAGCAAATCAAATAAAACAAAAATACTTAGAGGATAAAGAAAAACTCTATGAGGTCAGTGAAGAAAATATGTTGATGCTGGCTATTGATATTGCCAAACAAATTATAGGAGATGCTTTAGGCAAAGATGACAAGGTGTATATGGAACTTGCATATAATGCCCTTAAATTAGTTCAATGCCAGAGAAAAATTCAGCTTAAGGTAAGTAGTGATGATTTGCCTTATGTATTAAAAAATAAAAATCAACTATTGTCCAGTCTTAGGGGAATAGATGATATTCAAATAATAGAGGATTCCCATTTGGATAGGGGAAGCTGTATTATAGATACTGGTAATGGCATAATTGATGCTAGTTTAAAGAGTCAAATTGAGAAAATAGAATCAGCCCTTGTAGAGTTAGCGAATAGTGCTCAGTAAGACTTAGTTTTATTTGAGATAGTATTGGAGGAACTTCAGTTGAAACCCATTAGTTTCGACAGATATCGAAATGCTCTAAACAACATAGACAGTATTTCCTATACTGGGGAAGTAACACAGGTAATAGGCCTTACTATAGAATCCCGTGGTCCTTTAGTCCAATTGGGAGAGGTTTGTTTACTCCATAATTATAAAAAGACCCAAGCTATAAAGGCTGAAGTAGTAGGCTTTAAGGAAGACAGGGTATTGTTGATGCCTTTGGGAGATATACAAGGCATAGGTCCTGGCAGCTTGGTAGAATCAACCCATAGTTCTTTAAAGGTTCCAGTTGGGAATGAATTAATTGGAAGAGTGTTAGATGGACTTGGTAATCCTATGGATGGCAAAGGACCTATTTTAAATCCAAAATGGGTACCTATTGACAATTCTCCTCCTAATCCATTAGCAAGAAACCGAATTGCTGAACCTTTAACATTAGGAGTAAAGGCTATTGATGGATTGTTGACCTGTGGTAAAGGTCAAAGACTGGGTATTTTTGCAGGCAGTGGTGTTGGCAAGAGCACCCTGTTAGGAATGGTAGCAAGAAATACTGAAGCTGATGTCAATGTTATCGCTTTAATTGGAGAGCGGGGACGAGAGGTTAAGGATTTTTTGCAGAAAGATTTGAAAGAGGAAGGATTAAAACGCTCAGTCTTAGTAGTAGCCACATCGGACCAGCCTGCATTAATAAGAGCTAAAGCGCCTTTTGTAGCCACAGCTATAGCAGAATATTTTAGGGAAAAAGGTCTTAATACCTTATTAATGATGGATTCTCTCACCAGGTTTGCTATGGCTCAAAGAGAAATTGGTTTAGCCATTGGTGAACCTCCTGTGGCTAGAGGATATACCCCGTCGGTATTAGCTCAATTACCTAAACTATTAGAGCGGGCAGGGAATTCATCAAAAGGAAGCATTACAGGATTATATACTGTGTTGGTGGATGGAGATGATTTTAACGAACCTATAAGTGATACTGTTAGAGGTATACTTGACGGACATATAGTTTTGTCTAGGGATCTTGCAAATAGTAATCATTATCCTGCTATTGATGTGTTAGCAAGTGTAAGTAGAGTTATGCCAGATTTAATTGACAAAGAACATCTTCAAAAGGCTGGCCGAATAAAAACATTGATGGCGACTTACAGAGAGTCTCAGGATCTGATAAATATAGGTGCATACAGTCCTGGTAGCAATGCCGATATAGATGAGGCTATAGAAAAAATGCCAGCTATTCGAAAATTCTTACAGCAACTGGTTGAAGAAAAGTATGATATGAATACAACTATTAAATGGATGTCGAGGATTGTGTAATGAGTATAAAAGGCTTTAAGTTTAGTTTGGAAACTCCTCTTAGAATTAAAATAATTCGCAAAAACCAGTTAGAAGCGGATCTACTGGATGCCAAAAAAAAGATGGATGCTGGAATAAGAAAGCTGGACATGCTTAGGAATGAAGAAATAGAAGTATACTCTAAGCTGGAGACTAGTGTGAATAATGGAATAAAAGTAAATGAACTAAAAGAGCAAAAGACATATTTAACTCACTTGGCTGAGAGAATAAAGCGCCAACAAATGGAAAATGAAAAATTGAAGAAAAAATATAAAGATTTACAAAAAATGATGCTGAAACTAATGAAAGAGATTGATAAACTAGAAGATTTAAAAAAAGACAAGGTTAAAGAATTTCTTAAAGAAATGGAAAAACAGGAGATGAAAGAACTGGAAGAAAGAATAAACTATAATTCTTCCTTCCTAGGTGGGATGACATATGGCTAAAAATAAAAAAGGAAAAATAGGCTTAATCATATTTATAATTGCTATTTTCGTACTGATATTTGCAGCATTAGCTTTTGTATTTGATATAGGTGGAATGAAGAAAGTAGCTTATTCCATTATAGGAAAAGATTTAGGTAGGCAAACAATGACAGGCATGACTGCTATTGAAATAGAGTTAAAAAAGGAAGAAGAGTATATAGAAGCTGAAAAAACAAAATTATCAGCATTACGCACTGATTTAGAAAACTACAAAACTGAACTGGATAACCGTGCTAAAGAGCTAGATGAAAGGGAAATGCTCCTTAAAGAAAAAGAGCAAGATATTGAAAGATTAAAAGAGACTTTATCAGGGCAGTTTCAAGATTTAATGGAAATTGTAAAGATATATGAGAATATGAACGGCGATGAAGCTGCAGCCATATTATCACAAATGGAAGATACCGAAAAAGTCATTTTAATATTAAAAAACTTAAAAAAAGAAAAATCCGCAGAAATATTAGGGTTAATGAATCCCGAAGATGCAGCAAAAATAGTAGATGGACTACTTGAAGCAGGAAGCATGGAAGGGGGTGTATAGAAGTGTTAAAAGCGACACAAATACTCTTTGATACTGTAAGACCTGTGAAAGAAAATATCAAAGAACATGATAATAGAAGTTTTGACGGAGATAATTTCATATTTGCCGATAATTTTAAAAGCACTCTAGATAAGGCTACAGCTAAAGATTCTAAAACATCAAAATCAGTAGAGTATAAAGATAATAAATCTACAAAAGAGAATGATCTCATTGATGAAGATAAAAAAGCTTATGAAAGAGCTATAAGTAAGTGTAATCTGGTTAATTTACAAGCATCAATTCATCCTCCTATGGACCTAGAGATTAACAATACTGTAATTCTGAATGAGACTGCTTCAATTGAAAATCTAAATATTGATGATATAGACATAACAATTAATTCCTTAGATTCAATAAAAAAAATAGAAGCACAGTTATTAGATTCAGTGCATGGTAATGAAATAAGCCATGACTCTCAAGG
>JAAYKZ010000444.1 GCA_012522165.1 Clostridiales bacterium | reverse complement strand
TCATTGCTTCCTTAAAACCAAATAGCGCCAAAGTAACCATGGTCATTATATTGGCAAGCCCTAACTTGGCACCGGGAGCAAGGACTGGAATAAATCCTTCTATATAATGTAGTACCAAGGCCTGGGAAATTATTATTGCCAACAAAGTTAATTTTCTTGTTTTTGTCATAAACCCAACCCAACCACCTTATGAAGCCGTATCATCTACAGCATTGTCTCCTTGGCTCTCTCCTATAATTCTAACCACAAATTTATGGGGAATACATACTATGGACTGTCCTGGCACTTTTATAGTTGGAGAGCTGACACAAAGCCTATCAGGACAATTGGCGTCTAAAACAACAACACCTTCAGAGGAAATCTTAACAATATTATATCCTCCTTCACCAGTATCCACCCTAATCTCCTGAGCTTCTATTTCTCCGTCTTGCCATACTTCTAAAGAATCTATAACTTGTCCATCCAGTTCAATCTGAACCCTTATATTCCCCTTATCAACACTCATGGTCTTTAGACCCAAAAAGCTAAGACCCACGAGAATTACTATGAAAACATAGACAAAAATATCTCCAATTTTCGGTTTCATAGATTTGTCCATAAACATCAATCCATAATCCTATAATGATCATTTGACTGAATTAAACTGCCTTTTAAACCTTCTGTTGTATAAACTTCCTTATCTAGGGTAACAGCTATAGCCTCTACATTATCTAGTTTTTCAATTAATTTAAACCCTTCTTCATAACCCATAATAAAAAGTATAGTAGAAAGGGCATCAGCATCTATAGATGAACTGGAAATTATTGTACTAGCCATTAATCCCTTATCAGCGGGATATCCGGTTTTAGGATCAAAGATATGATGATACCTCTCTCCTGTTTTCTCATAGATCTCTTGAATATATCTCTCATAGTCCCCAGAACTAACAACGGTAGCATTGGCTACACCTACTATGGCAAAATGAGGCTGCCCTGTCTCCTGGCTTCTTGGATCCTGTATACCTATCCTCCATGGCCTTCCATCTGGATTTCCCCCTATGGTAATAACATTCCCCCCAAGGTTTAGCAGTGCATTTTCTACACCTGCCTCCCTCAATATTCTAACCGCTTCATCTGCTGCATATCCCTTGGCAATGGCACCCAGGTCTATACCCATACCCTTTTCCTCAAGAAATACCGTCTTATTATCTTGGTCCAGCACAACCTTACGATAGTCCACTAAAGGCAGTCTTTCATCTATCTCTTCCTTAGAAGGAACCTTAGGATTATCTGATGTAATACCCCATAATTCCACTATAGGCCTTATGGTTATATCCAGGGCTCCATCGCTAAGTTGCCCGTATTCCAAGGCCTTTTTTATAACATAGAAGGTATCATCATGTACCTTAACCGGTTCTATACCTGCGGCTTTGTTGATCTTGACTATATCGCTATCCTTATAGGTAGAACTCATATGCTTTTCTATCTCTTTAATTTTATCAACAGCTTTATTCATAGCTTTTTTAGCAGATCTATCTCCAAAAACCCTGAAGTTCATTACTGTATCCATAGCAAAAAAACTCTTATCATGCTGCCCTTCAGTATCAGAAATACAACCAGTCATAAAAGATAATATCAAAATGAGTATGGAAAAAAGAGTAAAAATTCTTCTTATTCTATTAATATTTCTCAATGGTAAACACCAACTTCTTACAATTTTACATGAGCCTAATACTTTTGTTCAACATATAAATATTCAATTAATGGCTATTTACAAGTGAACGCCCTCACTAATTTATCCAAGAAAACCTAGGCTTAGTTTTCTCCAAATCAGCGATGGGAAGCAGGTTCAATAACCATTATTAATATTATCACAGCTTAAGCTTTTAAGCTAGCTTTTAATAAGAATGGCCTGCTCCAATTGGCAGGCCCATTTTGTGCTGTTATAAATTTTTAGTCTTATTATTTTGCCTCGCTTAAGGCTTTCTTAACAAGGTCAACGAATCCATTAACCTTTATAGTAACACCAGCTACGGCATCGGTTGTGCCATCATCTTTAACTTGGATGGCATCTACGTCTTGCTTCTCTACCAAGAAAGCTTCGACTTTTTCGGCTTGCTCATGCCACTCAGCTGAAGCTCCGCCATTTTCAACCATACCATAGTCTCCATCTTTGGAAGCTGTCTTTTTATCTTTGCCACCATTTTCAGCTTCGCTGTTCCAATTAACGCTTGCTATTTTACCATCCTTAACCTCAATGGTCACATTATCTTTCCAACCATTATGGAACTCATCCGCTTCCGCTGTGTAAGTGCCATCTTTTAGGCCAGCATCTACATCAGCATCATCTTGTGCGTCTTGTGTATCATCAGCTGCATCATTGGTATCATAAGTTGCAGGTGGTACAGTAGTATCTCCTTCATTTCTGCTGCCAGCACAAGCAGTAAATATAGATACAACCAGTACCATCATAAGTAAAATACTAAGTAGTTTTTTCATTTGATATTAAACCTCCTATTTTGTCTAATATTATATTAGTTTTGTTAATGATTACATCTATTAATTGTAATCATTCCATAGCATTGCTAATTGTATCACAATGACAATTTTTGTTCATAGGGCTAAATGAGCAAAAAATCAGCATTTCATCATCGTTTTTATATATACACGACTTTATAATTTTTAAACATATTATTTTTTATTATTCCTTAAATTTATTTAAATAATCACCTTAT
>JAAYKZ010000443.1 GCA_012522165.1 Clostridiales bacterium | reverse complement strand
TTATATTCCTGCCCATAGGGTCTTTCCGGTATTATTATTGATGCTATAATGTATACTAGAATTCCAGTTCCAAAGGACGGGATGGAAACCAGCGCCCATATCAATCTTATTAATGTAACATCTATATTAAAATATTCCGCGATACCTCCACATACTCCAGCTATCATCTTTTGACTTCTTGAACGATATAGCTTATTATCCACTACTTAACCCCCTAGATTCTCATATTACAAAATTATGCATTTACGTTTTTATTATATCACAATTTTCTTAAAGATGATATTAAAATTTGTTTTCATTCATCTTATCAAAATAATACCTTATTATCAAAATAATACCTTACCCTTATTAAAGCTATATAGTGTAAATTGCTAAACCAGTAGCCAATAAAACAATTGAATGAAGGTTATTGAACTGAATCAGCTAAATAGAGTATAATGTCCATATAATCTGCGGCAAACAATGGGGGGAGGTTGGGTTTATGGCTAAACAAAGATTGTATAAGCTGCTATTTAGCATATCTATTTTGGTCTGCCTAATAAGCTTGGTAGCAAAAGTAAGCCTAGTTCTACCTTTTTTACCCCAACTATGGATATGGGAGAATCTTGAAAACCATGTAAATCCCATGCTGACATCCCCTCTTTCAGAATATGAATACGTTATATGGGATAATACAAAGCAAGATGAGCTTTTGGGTGAAAGGCTTTATCAAACTCATCACCATTTTGTAAAGGCTTGTCCATCTATCAATATATCCTATTTAAGGTATTATTACACCCTACAAGGATTTACTGATAGTAGAATAAAAATTAAGTATTTAATTTTAGCCCACTTCCACGGGAGTCGGTACAAGGATGTAATATCACTTTCCTAAGCTCTATAAAGGAGGTGAACATCCATGGCTCCCGATGAAATCGCCGTATTGGCAGCAGTGGTCTTATTTGCTGTGGGCGGATTTGCGTTAGTACATTTTGCAAAAAAGCATGCAAATAACCAAAAGGATAACAAGAAATAATTTTGAACATAATAGTTAAAAATAATCATTGCTACCTAGAATCAATTAGGGTACAATGAAGTCATAATTTAATTCATAAGGACAGGAGGTGTCCTCTTGTGGAAGATAGGGATATATTAGTTCTAGTAGATGAAAATGACGAAGAAATAGAGATGGAAATTCTAGACTACTTTTACCACGAAGATCAGGAATATGCTTTACTTACCCCTTTAGATGAGGATTGTGGTAATGATAACTGTGACTGCCACGAAAGAGACCTATACATAATGAAAGTAGTGGTTAATGGCGATATGGAAGAATTTCATCCTGTAGAAGATGAAAAAATGGAAGCCCTCATCCAAGCCGTAGAAACCATCTATGGAGATGATGAAGAGTAAAAGATCCAAAAAAGCACCTTTTCTATAAGGTGCTTTTTATGTACTATTTTTATTATAGTATTGACTAGGACACATTCCTTCATATTTCTTGAAATATCTACTAAAATAATGTACGTCATTAAATCCTACAAGCTCTGCTGTTTCCGACACAGAAACTCCTTCTAGAAGCAGTGTTTTGGCTCTAAACATTCTAATATCCATAAGATAATCGATGGGTGAAGTCCCTGTAATCTCCTTAAAAATACTACTTAAATAGGACACGCTGATATCCGCCTTATCAGCTAACAATTGTAATGTTATCTTTTGATTATAGTTTTCAGACATGAATTTTATTACCTTTTCCACTCTTTTTAATTTTGCAGAGTCAAAAGAATAGCCGGATTTCCAATCTAATATTAAGGTTATAATGTCAGTAAAAGTAGCACGGCAAATTGCTAATTTGTTCCGCTTTCTACTTATCCATGTATCAGCTAACGTATCAAATAAAGATATAAGCCTTGTAAACACATAATCGTTGTCAATCTTTTGTACCGTATCTAAAGGTAGCGAAGGAGTATAACATTTCCAGCCTTCTTTTGTAAATACAGGGCAGGTATAGTAGAAATCTACGGCATATGCCTTCATTAAATTTTTAGTGGATGTATAAGCTGAACGCATATCCCCTGATTTGTAATATAACAAATCGCCTTTTGAAACCTGAAAATTTTCACCGTTAGCCGAAAAAAAACCTTCGCCATCATAAATAAGCATAAGGTTGTTTGCTTTTATTCTACCTTTTTGAATCACCCATGAAGGAGTGCATATTCGGTTTACTATATGGACAAAATGCGGTTGGATATTCTGTATGAGGATTAAATCATTCACATATTTCACTTCCTCTATATATATAAGTGCCTCTAGTGACGCATGTACAAGCTGTTTTCAATATATAAAAAGACAGTAAGATTGTACAAATATAATTATATATTGCATGTACTATGTTATCAATATATGTTATTATTAAATTGCAATTTAATCGTAAGGAGGTTTAATATCTCATGTTAAAAGTCGCTATAATAGGAACTGGAAATATATCCCCTGCACATATCCAGTCATATCTAGCTTTCCCCGATAGGTGTAAGATTGTTCATCTAGTTGATATTTATCCTGAGAAAGCTGAAGCAAAGGCCAAGGATTTTTCTTTGGATGCAGAGATCCACGATTCACACAAGGCCCTCTTAGGTAGGGACGATGTTGATCTAGTAAGTATATGTACTCCTCCATATACTCATGCAGAAATAGCTATTGACTTTTTAAAAGATGATAAGCACGTTATTTTGGAAAAACCTATGGCATCTTCCCTGGAAGAATGCGATGCTATTTTGGAAGCAGCCAAGAACAGCAAAGGAACTTTTTCTGTTATAGCACAAAACCGATTCCGTACACCTATTATGAACCTGAAAAAAACCCTTGATACCGGTCTAATCGGAAGAGTTCTCCATGCGCAAGTGGATTCTTTATGGTGGAGAGGGCATTGTTATTATGACTTATGGTGGAGAGGAACCTGGGAGAAAGAAGGCGGCGGTTGTACTTTAAATCATGCAGTACACCATATCGACATGCTAATTTGGATGATGGGCTTACCAGAAGAGGTTACAGCGGTTTTAAGCAATGCAGCCCATGACAATGCAGAAATTGAGGATATTTCTGTATCAGTACTTAAGTATCCGAAAGGGGCTTTAGGCCAGATAACAAGTTCTGTTATACACCATGGTGAAGAACAGCAGCTTATCTTCCAAGGCGAAAAAGCCAGAATTTCTGCTCCTTGGAAAGTCTATGCTTCTATCTCCAAGAGCAACGGATTCCCAGAAAGAAACCCAGAGCTTGAAGAAGAAATAAATAAACATTACAATTCTCTGCCCCAGTTAGAACATGAGGGACATCAAGGTCAAATTAACGACGTATTAACCGCCATAGAAAATGGTACAGAACCATTAATCACCGGTCAAGACGGCAGAAATACTATTGAACTTATCACTGCTATCTATAAAGCGGGATCAACTCAACAGCCTGTAAAACTGCCTATAGCCAAGGATGATCCTTTCTACACAGTAGAAGGCATTTTAAAGAACGCTAAGTATTTCTATGAAAAGACCACCCATGCAACCAACTTTGAAGATGAATCTATTACCTTTGGAAGTGATTATAAATAATAAAATATGAAAAGGAGGACATGCTTTATGTCTAGAGCTGACGGTATGACTTATGCACCAAAAGGCAAACCCAAACCAGTCTGTGAAAAAGGTGACTTTGTTTTCTCTGCAATAGCCCTTGATCACGGTCATATCTACGGAATGTGCAATGGCCTTATAGAGGCAGGCGGTGTATTAAAATCAGTATATGATCCAGATCCTAAAAAAGTAGAAGCTTTCTGCAAAGCATATCCGGGAGTAAAAGTTGCTTCCTGTGAGCAAGAAATCTTAGACGATAAAGAAGTAATGATGGTAGCAGGCGCAGCAGTTACTTCAGAACGCGCTGCCCTTGGAATGAGGGTTATGGATAGTGGTAAAGATTATTTTACCGATAAAGCCCCCTTTACCACCCTTGAGCAGCTGGAAATGGCTAAGAAAAAGGTAAAAGAAACCAATAAAAAATATATGGTGTATTACAGTGAGCGACTTCATGTCGAGAGTGCCATATTTGCAGGACAGCTTATTAAAGATGGTGCTATAGGTAGGGTTATGCAAGTAATCGGCCTAGGTCCACATAGATTAAATGCTCCCAACAGGCCTGCCTGGTTCTTTGAGAGAGAGAAATACGGAGGTATTCTTTGCGATATAGGTAGCCATCAGGTAGAGCAGTACCTCTACTTTGCAGATGTAAAAGATGCAACCGTTGTAAAAAGCCACATAGCTAATTTTGCTCATCCTCAATATCCAGAGCTTGAAGACTTTGGCGAAGCTTTGTTAGTTGGAGATAATGGTGCTACCAACTATTTTAGAGTTGATTGGTTCACACCAGATGGTTTAGGTACCTGGGGAGACGGCAGAACTCTCATACTTGGTACTAAAGGATACATCGAATTAAGGAAATATACCGACGTTGGCCGTGAAAACACTTCAGACCATGTTTATCTAGTGGATCAGCAAAAGGAATACCATTTCGATGTAAGAGGTAAAGTTGGTTATCCCTTCTTTGGTGAGCTAATCCTGGACTGCCTCAACCGAACAGAAAATGCTATGACTCAAGAGCATGCCTTTAAGGCTGCAGAATTATGCTTAAAAGCCCAGGCTCAAGCTGTACGTCTAGATACTAGTAATTTTGACAAATAAATTCAATAAAACGGCTAGGTACACTGCTACCTAGTCGTTTATTACATTTTCCTTAACATCATTTTTCTTTTTTATCACCACCTTTTTCTTTCTAAGCATAACACATGCTAATCATAAAAATAACTTTAATTATAAAAAGATCATTTGTTTAGCTAAATATTTTTATTTGTGTAATTTGTGATGCTCATTTACTATTTTACACCTTATA
>JAAYKZ010000442.1 GCA_012522165.1 Clostridiales bacterium | reverse complement strand
GTTGATAACAAATCAGTGATGAACCCAACAGTCCATAGCCATAATAAATTTGAACTAGCAGGATAAATTTAATCATTTATATTATTTTGATGATAAAATTTTGTGGTATACTATTATAATAGAAAAAATCTTGAAAATAATTATTGGAGTTTTATGGGAGATGATGATATGAATAAATATTATGAAAAGCATAAAGCTATACTTGATCAACTAAAGGGTGGAGTAATAATGGATGTAACCACCCCGGAACAAGCTAAAATTGCCGAAGAAGCTGGTGCCCGGGCTGTCATGGCTCTAGAACGAATACCAGCTGATATTCGAGCAGCTGGCGGCGTAGCAAGAATGAGCGATCCAAAAATGATTAAGGAAATTCAGGAAGCAGTCTCTATTCCAGTTATGGCAAAGGTTCGTATAGGTCATTTTGTAGAGGCCAAAATTCTAGAAGCAATTGATATCGACTTCATCGACGAAAGTGAAGTTCTAACTCCTGCAGATGATAGATTCCATATAGATAAAAAGGCCTTTAAAACTCCTTTCGTATGTGGAGCAAAAAATCTCGGCGAGGCTCTTAGAAGAATCGAGGAAGGCGCTGCCATGATTCGAACAAAAGGTGAACCAGGAACTGGAGATATTGTTCAAGCAGTGCACCATATGCGAACCATTAATCAAGACATTGCAAAGCTTAGAGCTATTCGCAAAGATGAGCTTCACTACTATGCAAAGGAGCTTCAGGTTTCCTATGAACTTGCTCTCTATGTTCATGAACACGGCGCCTTGCCTGTACCCAACTTTTCCGCCGGTGGAGTAGCAACCCCCGCTGATGCTGCTTTAATGGTTCATCTAGGCGCGGAGGGAGTATTTGTAGGATCTGGTATATTTAAGTCTGGAAATCCTGTTAAGAGAGCTAAAGCTATAGTAGAAGCTGTAGCTAACTACCAAGATTTTAAGCTTATAGCCAAATTATCCGAGGATCTAGGAGAAGCAATGGTGGGAATAAACCCAGATGAGATTGAAATAATAATGTCCAACAGAGGGATTTAAATTGCCTATCCCAGAATAAATTGAAGTAAGAGAATTAATATTACTCCTGGTATTCCTAAAAATCCTACTATTAGCGCTGTAACGGGATTGATGGCCACTTTAACGTGGATCAATCCTCCCACTAAATTTAAGAGCCATAGGATTATGCCTCCTAACAAGCCGTTATATATAAATTTTAGAATTTTCTTTAATGGAACTAATAGAAACCAGCCAACTATATACAGGAGCACTAATCCTACAGCATAGCCTATAATAACACCAAAGGGAATATCCAATCCCATATATACCATACCCTCATTTCAGAATGCATTCATTAAATATATATGGACTGGTATTCCCTTTTATGCCTTCTTTGATGTTAATTGATAATTTCTTCCTTAAATATCTGCTCATTTCGGATACCAGAAATTCGCGCTTGTTTGATCAGATACATATACCTTCGCTTAGCTGCTTCTAACCTGTATATGGCATAATCCACTAGATCTGGCTCACTTACATTTTCAAAGTAGTTTTGTGCCTGCAGCCACTCATCTCTAGCTTCGGTGAGTATCTCCAAAAACTCCTCCTGGTCTCTAGGGTCTTCTATCACTATAATTCCCTCCCCAACCAATTTTTAACCAAAAGGTTAGCCTAATAATATTTTATATATCTTATCTATACGTTATTATTTCCATTTTTGTGTTTTTCTAAACTTTTGATTTTTTAGAATTGGGTTGTAGGAGGGATAGAAAACTAGTTACTTTTTAAATGAACTGTAAGTATTTGATTTTCCCAAGTCATAGAATCCTTTTCTATGACAACATCAAATATTATAGGTGCATCATCTCCATCACCATCTTCTCCGATTTGCAGCTTGCCTTTCTCAATCCATTTGTAAGTACCACTACTACCTAAAATACTAACTTTTTCTTTGTTTATAAATTCTATTTCACTTCCAGGTTTAAAAACCATATTATATAACATATTTTGCAAATAGGACATCATATCATCGCTACCACTCTTAAATTCCAAGTCTTCAACTATCCATTTGCCTATAATCTGTTTTTCATAAGGACTAGATGAGCATCCAAATAAATAAGAGACAATTAGTACAGAAATAATAATTAATACAAGGTTTTTTGTTTTTCTTTTCATAGTAAATCCTCCTAAAATATGGTCATATTTTGCACAATGTAGAACATTATAGCATATTATGTAGAATATGACCATATTATTAGGAGGATCTTATCTTTCAGTTCTTATCTATTAAATTTCCACACTAGATCATTCCACATTAGTTCTTTCTTAAGTTCAGTTATATTAGTGTCCTTATTAATATGGACAAACTCTACTCCTACCATCTCTGCAAAATCCCTTATATGCTCAGCATTTAAAGCATAGCTCATTACAGTATGGTGAGCTCCTCCAGCTAAAATCCAGGCTTCTGCAGAAGTTTTTAGATCAGGCATGGGCTTCCACATAACCCTGGCTACTGGGAGTTTTGGCATATCCTTAAGGGGAGTTACAGCTTTTGCATCATTTACGATTAAACGCATACGGCCGCCCATATCTACCAAGGAAACAAGAATTGCATCCCCTTCCTGACCATCAAAGACTATTCGTGCAGGCGCCTCCCTGTCACCTATGCCTAGATGGTGAACCTCTATAGATGGTTTGCTTGCGGCGATGCTGGGACATACCTCCAACATATGAGCCCCTAAAACTAGCTCATTGCCCTTTTCCAAATGATAAGTATAGTCTTCCATAAAGGCAGTTCCACCAGGCAAACCAGTTGCCATTACTTTCATAATTCTAGTTAGAGCTGATGTTTTCCAGTCACCCTCAGCACCAAAACCATATCCTTTAGCCAACAACCTTTGAGTTGCTAAGCCAGGTAGTTGTTTTAATCCGTGCAAATCTTCGAAGGTATTTGTAAATGCTCCAAAATCCCCTTCTTCTAAAAACTTGGTCATTCCCAGCTCAAGTCTAGCTTGATATTTTACAGAGTCTATTTTGTCAGTGTTAATATTGTATAGCTCTTGATATTCATCCATCAGTTCTGTAATCTCAGCATCAGTCACAGCATTTATATATTGGACAAGATCTCCTACTGGATGATAATTAACGGACCAACCAAATTTGATCTGAGCTTCTACTTTATCACCCTCAGTAACGGCAACCTCCCTCATATTATCTCCAAAACGAGCAACCTTTAAAGAACGGGATTCGCTAAGTCCTATAGCTGAGCGCATCCAGCCTCCAATTTTTTCATGAACGTCTTCGTCCTCCCAATGCCCTACAACAATTTTTCTTGGAATTCTAAGCCTTGCTCCAATAAATCCATGCTCTCTATCCCCATGGGCTGACTGATTTAGATTCATAAAATCCATGTCTATTTCATCCCAGGGAATGTCTCTATTAAACTGGGTGTTTAAATGTAGAAGAGGCTTGTTTAAGATGGATAAACCAGCAATCCACATCTTTGATGGTGAGAAAGTATGCATCCAAGTGATAACACCAGCACAGTTTTTGTCAAAGTTGGCTTCTTCCATTACCCTTGTAATCTCAGAAGGGGTGGTTACGATCCCTTTATACAATACCCTGCCGCAAATGTTTTCAGATTTGTCTAGAGCGTCAGCTATTATTTGAGAGTCTTCTATTACCTCTACAAGAGCTTCCTCCCCATAGAGATGCTGACTGCCTGTTACAAACCAAAATTCGTATTTTTTTAAATCAGCCACTGTTCTTCCTCCCTTTCCTTTTTTTATAAATATATTCATTATATATACTATTTCTTATATTATATCATAAATAAATCTATTTGAATCAATGTATATTAAAAAAGCAGGTAGATAATACCTATCAACCTGTTATCCCAAAACATAAACTATACTATTTCAAGGGCTAGTTCCATCATTTGAGTAAAGCTGTTCTGTCTCTCCTCACTGGTACAAGCCTCTCCCGTAAAGGGTAGATCCGATATAGTACAGATACATAGAGCATTCTTACCGGCTCTGGCTGCATTCATATATAGGGCTGCTGCTTCCATTTCAACAGCCAACACTCCCATCTTTACCCATTCCTTTTGGGTAGGAATATCCTCATAAAAGGTATCTGATGTAAATATATTGCCCACTTTTATCTCCAAATTCATTTCCCTAGCCTTCTGCACTGCTTTCTCCAATAATGAATAGCTTGCTATCGGAGCAAATGTACCAGGCAAACCAAACTGCTGAGCATAATTTGAATTAGTGCAGGCTCCCATGGCTATTACTATATCCCGAAGTTTCACATCATCCCTAAGCCCGCCTGCTGAGCCTACTCTAATAATATTTTCTACTCCGTAAAAATTATATAACTCATAGGTATATATCCCTATAGAAGGCATTCCCATGCCATGACCCATGGCGGATACTTTTTTTCCTTTATAATATCCTGTATAGCCTAGCATACCCCGGACTTCATTAAAGCATTTTGCATCTTCCAGATAATTTTCTGCAATAAATTTTGCTCTAAGGGGATCCCCAGACATTATGACGGTAGATGCGATTTCACCTACCTTTGCTTGATTATGAGGAGTTGGTACACTCATGGCAATTCCCCTTTCTAAACCTTAGTTTTATTTGGATTTATAGTAAAAGTTTTTCTTACAAGCCTATTTTTATACATGGCCTAAATTATCTTATAAAGCCAGCCTATAGATTTTTTCTATATCTTCATTATAAAGTGGAACAAAGCTACCTAGGTGCTCTCCCTCTTTTAGACCAATATTCTTAACCATATAGGGGATATCCTCTTCCTTAGCGCCCAACTCTTTAAAGGTAAGGGGCAGACCGAGAGATTTCCAAAATTCCTCCAATCTCCTTATGCCCTCCATAGCTGTATTTTCCGGATTAGCAAAGTCCATATGACAGCCCCATACCCGAACTGCAATCTGAGCAAATCTATTAACATCATGCTTCATAACATATTTCATCCATGCTGGGAATATTACAGCAAGTCCTGCACCGTGGGCTACATCATAAAGAGCTGATAGTTCATGCTCTATAGCATGACTGCTCCAATCCTGCTCTCTGCCAACTCCGCACAGATTGTTATGGGCTACCATTCCTGCCCACATAATGTTGGCTCTAGCTTCATAATCTTCCGGGTTAGCTATAACCTTGGGTGCTTCCTTTATCATGGTCAATAATATAGCTTCGCAAAGTCTATCTGTAACCTCTACATCCTTGGTATTGGTAAAATATCTTTCAAAAACATGGGCCATGATATCAGCTACTCCATAAGCAGTCTGCTCAGGTGGCAAGGTAAAGGTTAGTTCAGGATTTAGGATTGAAAAAATAGGACGAATGGCTTCACCAGAGGCCCCTCTCTTAAGCATACCATTTTCATGGGTTATAACAGCATCAGGAGAACCTTCACTTCCTGCTGCAGCAATGGTTAATATTGTACCTACAGGCAAAGCATCAGTAATAGGCAAGCCTTTTTCGAAAAAGTCCCAAAAATCTCCATCATACTTTACTCCTGCAGCTATAGCCTTTGCCGAATCGATGACACTGCCGCCACCTACAGCAAGAATAAAATCTACTCCTTCCTTACGGCAAAGATCGATAGCTTCATAAACCAATCCGCTTCTAGGATTAGGCCTTACCCCGCCTAACTTCACATAGGGTATATTGTCCTTGTCCAATGAAGCTTTGACTCTGTCCAATAAGCCTGTTCGTTTTCCGGAACCTACACCATAATGAATTAGAACCTTACTGCCTCCAAAACGAGATACATAATGGCCTGCTTGATTTTCAGTGTTTCTGCCAAAAACAAAATATGTAGGACTGTAGAAAGTAAAATTATTCATGATGCAAAACCTCCTTGTATAATTAGTATTATAGTTAACAGTGCAAGAAAGCACTATTTAACTT
>JAAYKZ010000441.1 GCA_012522165.1 Clostridiales bacterium | reverse complement strand
ATACTGGTAGCGTAAATTAGAATTATGTTATAAAAGAATCATCTAAAGAGTAAGAACTATGACTACCAGTTAAAATATTCCAGGGTGTTATCTATTCTTCCTTTTCCTAAAGTAAATTGACGCTATCTAAAGAGCAGCCTGGCTTGGCAAAATTTCTTAGAGATGCTATATTAATCTATACTGGTGTAGTAGAGAATGGAAATTAACATAAATGTAGCTATCATGTTAACATACAAATAATTCATATATTTATACTGTCTTATAAGATTTCACAGATAATAAAGTTGGTTGAAATATGTCGTAAAGAGTTATAATATAGTTATAACTCTTTCTTTTTTTGTTTATTATTTGATTTATTTATGGTGATATCTTCTAGGGGGTTGTTCATGACTTGTAATTGCGTTAATGGAGAAAGAAAAAATTGTATACAACTTGTTCCTATATTCAGCAGCTTAAATTACGATGAAATGATGGAAGTTGCAAGGATAACCACAGATAGAACTTATGAAAAAGGCGAAATGATTTATATGGCTGGAGATGAGGTTAAAAAGCTCTATGTTATTCATAAAGGAAAAGTAAAAATATCCAGGCTATCTGATACTGGCAAGGAACAGGTAATAAGAGTTTTAGGACCAGGTCAGTTTATGGGAGAACTTTCTCTCTTTAGTCCTCATCCCCTAACCGATAATGCTGAAGCTTTAGAAAAAACCACTGTTTGTATTATAGACGGTTTTGAAATAAAGAAGCTTATGGCCAAATATCCAACCATTGCCATAAAGGTACTAGAAGAGTTAAGTAATAGACTAGAAAAAACCGAAAACCTAATTGAGAATATTAGCTTGCATGGAGTGGAGCGTAGGCTGGTAGATACTCTACTCAGTATGGCTAATGAACAGGGTGAAGTTATACTTAAAATGAGCAGAAAGGATCTAGCATCCCATTTAGGCATGAGCAGGGAAACTTTAAGTCGCAAGCTATCTGCTTTCCAAGATCTTGGATTTATTGAGCAAATTGGACACAAAAAAATAATAATATTAGATAAGGAAGCGCTTATAACAAGTGTTCAGAATTGATACTCTATAGAATACTATGATTAACTACTGTTTTTTCTATGCAAGGCCCAAACTCTTCTAATTATTCTTGGTTTGGGTCTATTACATTTAAATAAATAGGAGAAGATTAAGTTGAGAGATACAAAGAAACAAATATTTACGAATTCCTATATACTAATGGCTTTAGCATTGATTAGTTGTTTTCTTTGGGGTAGTGCCTTTCCCTCGATTAAGGTCGGCTATAGACTCCTTTCTATAGGAGCAGAAGATACTTACGAAAAAATAGTATTTGCAGGTTATAGATTTTTCTTATCCTCCATGATGATATTTGCTTTCTGTTTAGTAACGGGAAGATCGCTGAAACTAAAGAAAAAATCTCATTTACCAAAGGTATTTTTCTTAGGGATATTGCAGACTACTATACAGTATACATTTTTTTATATAGGACTTTCAAATACTAGCGGTACTCTAGGCTCCATACTTTCTTCTAGCAGTACATTTTTTACTGTTATCCTTGCTCATTTTTTCTACAAGGCGGATAAACTAACCTTAAGACGAGTTGCTGGAGTAATACTAGGATTTGTAGGAGTAGTCATTGCAAATATAAAGGGCAATGGAGTTCAAGGAGGATTTTCTATTACTGGTGAAGGCTTTGTGATTATTTCAAGTTTAGTAGGAGCCGTGGCTGGAATTTATACAAAAAAGATATCTAAAGATATATCTCCTTTTGCTATTTCAGGATATCAACTATTCATCGGATCCATTATATTAATTTTTATTGGCTTTGTTGGGGGAGGTAGGGAAATTGTTTTTACACCAAAAAGTTTTATACTTTTACTATACTTAGGCTTCATATCTGCAGCTGCTTTTACGTTGTGGGCAATTTTGTTGAAATATAATGGCGTAGGAAAAGTTAGCATATATAAATTTACCATACC
Source organism: Clostridiales bacterium (assembly GCA_012522165.1). Classification (GTDB taxonomy): domain Bacteria; phylum Bacillota; class Clostridia; order Caldicoprobacterales; family UBA3941; genus JAAYGY01. The sequence continues at coordinate 667 of JAAYKZ010000441.1, read as the reverse complement.
ACTATTTGGAACATTATTGTCCTTCATTTTCCTGCAAGAAAAATTTATGGGGTTTTACGTTATAACTTCCGCTATTTTGGTATCATTGGGTATATTGCTTATCAACGCGACATCCAAGTCAAAAATAAACAAATAGGTTATATATTGAATTAAATCTGCCCTTAATACAAAAAATATATATTGATTTGATTGCAAAAATTTATTTGAAAGAGGGTAGAATTCTATGAATATGTTTGGTGGTAATAATTATAATGGACCATTTTTTGGTGGGAGCAATGGCTTTTTTATGTATCCTTTTTTACCAAATCAACAAGACAATGATGAGAGTAAAATGGCACACGATAGTTATCAAGTTTATGTAAATGGTGATTATGTAGGCGATAAGTTATCCATCGCCCAAGGGGATGGGGGATGGAGAGCAATTGAAAGTTATCTTCAAAGCAGAGATTTTAGGGGATATCAGCTTACTAGAGATGGCAATCGCATATATGTTGATGTACAGAATGAGGAGGAGGCAGAGGCCATACGCAATCATTTAGCTGTTTACACTCAAATAAGGTAATAATAACAATATATAAAAAGCCTTGGTAGATAGTATCAAGGCTTTATTATTTCTTTTACATTTTATCTGTCAACACATATAACAAACCATAGATATATTTAACTT
>JAAYKZ010000440.1 GCA_012522165.1 Clostridiales bacterium | reverse complement strand
CCCCCGTATCAACAGGCTTTCGCGGCATAAACGCTTATGTTTTTCAAGGTGCAAAAAATATCGTTTTAAAGAATTTCAAATTATTTAACTACCGAGGCATTTTACACACTATTTTGGACTTGACTTATACATTTACAGTAGATATTAATTTGTTGTATAATTATATCTATGTGGAAACAATACTTATATCACCAAGGAAGGAGTAGACAAATGGGAACTCTGTTAAAAACACCAGTTATATTAATTACCCTGTCCCTTATATTAGGGATGCTGATTTTGACCGGATGTGGTAAAAAATATCCCACAGTAACACTGACTATTGAAGACAAGGGAGATATAGTAATTGAACTTTATCCTAAAAAGGCCCCCGCAACTGTTGCAAATTTCATCTCCTTAGTAGAAGAAGGTTTTTATGATGGATTGACCTTTCACCGTATTGTTCCAGGATTTGTGATACAAGGCGGTGACCCGGAAGGAACTGGTATGGGTGGCCCTGGTTATACTATTAAAGGGGAGTTTGCCATGAATGGTTTTACTAAGAACGATTTAAAGCATGAGCGTGGGGTAATATCCATGGCTAGGTCCCAGCATCCTGACTCTGCAGGAAGTCAGTTTTTTATCGTGCTGGAAGATACTCCTGGCTTAGATGGGCAATATGCTGCATTTGGTAAGACCATAAAAGGAATGGATGTAGTGGATGAGATCGCAGAGACCCCTACCGATGAATATGACTTTCCCACTGAACCTGTAATTATAAAAAAAGCGACAGTGGATCTTCCAAAGGGATACAAAAAACCTAATGAAAATCAATAGATTATTAAAGGCCGCTATTTTTAAATTTATAGCGGCCTTCTTAATTAACTGGAAAATTCTGATTTGATACTTTGCATATCATTAGGACTAGCTGGTTGAGCAGGTTTATAATATCCCTTTTGCTCAGCTAGCTTAAATAAGTCGTACTGGCATTTTTCGTCACTGTCACGCATCTGTTGAATAGTTTGACGAAATTCCTCATTACAAGCTTCAGTAATGACATTGGCATATCCGGTAATGCTACTTTTTAACATAGAGAGTACGTCATTAACCATGTCTTTTTCCTGCATATTTATCACTCCTTTAACCTAAGAAACTCATTAATCTTTGTTTATTCTGCTGGGCTTCCTGTGCAGACTGTTGAAATAACTGCTTTATTTGGGGGTCAGTGCACTGCTGAGCATAGGTAGATAGCTTTTGGTAGGCCATCTCATGACTACCTATTAAATGACGTAGATTTTGAAGTTCCAATTGGTTTAGTTGTGTCACAGCCAACACTCCTTTCATAAGTAATCATACTTATTGTTTTCTGTGACAGTGATAAATATACAGGTTAAGATTGTATATTAAGTTTTTAAGCTTCTTAAAATCCAATAACCCCCTTTTTTGTTAATGGCCTCACAATTACCATATATTTCGGTTAGTTTCTCCATAGCGGATTTTGCTCCCTATTTTTTTTGAATAACCAGATAGAGAGCACCTTCCTTGTCTAGAAAATCAATGCTGCGTTCAAACAAAGGATATATTATTTTTTTACCAGCGCGAATAGGTGGATTGCTAACTATGGCATTAAATAAACCATCAACTTTTTCAAATCCATTGCTCTGGTATGCTATGGCGTTTTGTACATTGTTTTGCAGGATGTTTTGATTAGATAGCTCTACTGCTCTCTGATTTATATCTACCATAGTTATTTGGGAATCTGGATTAAGTTTAGCCAGGCTAATGCCAATAGGGCCATAACCGCAGCCAAGATCTAAAATTTTGCCATGGAGAGGTGGAAGGCTTCGAATAAGCACATCAGTACCGTAATCTACCTTAGTTTTTGAAAAAACCCCAGTATCTGTTGTAAAATTTAGCTCTAGATTCCCTAGATTATATTTAATGTTTAATATGCGGTGCTCAGATTTTGGATTTTCGCTAAAGTAATGTTCCATTTTTTCCTCCCTAATATATAGTTATAAGCATAATTATAATAAACTGATTGAAAGCTTTGTTTCATTATTGATCTGAAGTATGAGCTGCCATATTTAAAAGATCCAGCTCATGCTTAGCTAGCTCCCGTATTTGCCCCGGTGCTAATTTTTCGTCTAAATATAGATTACCCATGCAGATTCGTTTTAAATATACTACCTTTTTACCTACCGCTTCAAACATGCGTTTGACCTGATGAAATTTTCCTTCAAATACTGTAACGTGAACCTCAGATCTATGACAGCTCTTAAGTATGGTCAGCTGTGCAGGAAGGGTAGTAAAATTCTCATTAAGCTTTATACCCTTTTGAAAGACGTCTACATCTTCAAATGTTACTTTACCCTCTATGACAGCATAATAGATTTTTGGCACCTTATTTTTAGGGGACAGAATTCTATGGGCCAATTGGCCATCATTGGTCATAATCAGCAAACCTTCTGTATCCCTGTCCAATCTTCCGACAGGAAAAAGATCAAGATGTTTGTACTGTGAGGGCAGCAGATCTACAACTGTTTGGTGTAGGTTATCCCTTGTTGCTGATATTACCCCAGCGGGCTTATTTAGCATTAAATAATGAAATTTTTTGTATGTTACAGGCTGGTTATCTACCATGACTTCCGCTTTAGTAGGTTCTATTATATACCCTGGATCGTTTATAATACTATTATCTACCAAAACCCTTTGCCCTTTAATTAGAGCTTTTACCTCTTTACGTGACCCTATTCCAGCATTGGATAGAAAACGGTCAAGACGCATTTTTTTCAAAGTCTCCATCCTCCGTTTATATTTTGAAATAAGAATTTAAGGCTGTTAATCCATTGTACTGAGCCCATAGTTATCAATATATTAACATTATGCGCTATTGATAAGTCAAGGAATCAGTTATCATCATTGTATTTCAAGGTTTACAATCTTGTCCAGTAAATTATTGTTTCACACATTATTTATAGATTTCATATCTTGTTATTAGAAAGTAATAGAGGAGGGAGTTTAATGCCTGGACTAGATGCTTTAGGTGGAAGATTTCGCGATCAAAAAGAAGAAAGCTTGCTTTTCTTTTTCCTACTATTAGTAATTATTTTCTGCAATTGCGGATTATTTGATGACGGTGACGAGCTATTGTTCTTCTTCTTGCTATTAGTTCTTTTATTTGGAGGAGGCTCTTTCTTCAGAGGATTTGGTGTACAAAGCAAGGATAGTTAATAGAAAAGTAAGAAAAAAGGCCATAGATTAGAAATATAAATCTATGGCCTTTTGTATAAAAATTACCACTTTGCACCGGATGGTTCAGGGCAGTAATTATCCTTTCCCAAGGCTCTAGCATGAACTAAACAACCACAGTATTTACAGGTGGTGTCGTAGATTAGGGAAGGACAAGATTTGCAGATCTTTAATCTATTTTCATAAGTTTCTTTTGATACTGCCATATTTCCGTCAATAAAAGTAGCTTTTAACTTTTCATAGGTTTCATCTATTTTGACCCACACAGAAGCAGTACATCCTTTACATTCTGTCAATTTACTCATATGTCATTAGCTCCTTTGAAAACTTATTCTATAGCTAAAACTACAACAGATTTAGGTGGCAGATTGACAGAAAGTCCTTTTTGCTCCAGTTTGAAATCATTAAAGGTTGATGGTTGAACCTTATCAGGTTCTTGGAAGGTATTGTGATCCTGCATATTATCTGAGGTCAAAATTCTTCCGGATACCTTATTGGGAACAGCTCCACGAAGTTCAATATCTATAGCTGCTGGACTTTCATGGTGGACATTACATAGGGAAATATGAATAACACCATCGCTATTTTTAGAAGCAGAAGCAGTGACTTGAGGTATTGAACTATCTCCATTGCTGTATTGGGCGCTTTCAAGATCCATAGGAAGTAAGGTAGCATCCTGATGAACCTTGTACATTTCAAATACGTGATAAGTAGGAGTTCGAAGCATTTTTTCTCCCTCGGTTAATATAACAGCTTGGAGAACATTAATGGTTTGAGCTATGTTGGCCATATGCACTCTGTCGGCATGGTTATTGAATATATTGAGATTTATTCCAGCAACCAGTGCGTCACGCAAGGTGTTTTGTTGGTACAAGAAGCCTGGATTTGTTCCTGGCTCTACATCATACCAGGTACCCCATTCGTCTACGATAAGTCCAACTCGTTTATCAGGATCGTACTTGTCCATAATGGTGGAATGCTTGGTTACTAGTTCTTCCATAAACATGGTTTTCTTCATAGTGGTGAACCAATCTTGCTCATCGAAATCCGTAGCTGAACCTTTAGACTGCCAAGTGCCAGGAACGGTATAGTAATGTAGGCTCAACCCATCCATCATTCTGCTAGCTTCTCGCATTAGCACCTCTGTCCAGTGATAGTCAGCTACATTAGGTCCGCAGGCAATCTTGTAGATTCGATTTTCCCCGTAATTTCGTACATAGGTTTGATAACGACGGTATTCATCAGCGTAATACTCAGCTCGCATGTTTCCGCCGCATCCCCAGTTTTCATTGCCAACTCCGAAATACTTAAGGCGCCAAGGCTCTTCACGGCCGTTTTCTTTACGCCAGTTTGCCATAGGAGAAGTCCCATCAAATGTTATGTACTCAATCCATTCCTGAATTTCTTGTACAGTGCCGCTTCCTAGATTACCACATATATAGGGTTCGCACTCAAGGAGCTCACATAATTTCATAAACTCATGGGTACCAAAGTGGTTGTTCTCAATAACGCCACCCCAATGTGTATTGATCATCTTCTTGCGCTTTTCCCTTGGGCCAACTCCATCCTTCCAATGATATTCGTCTGCGAAACAACCTCCTGGCCATCTTAGAACAGGTATGCCCATTTTTTTCAGAGCTTCCAGTACATCATTACGAATGCCATCAGTGTTAGGAATAGGAGAATCTTCACCTACCCAAATACCTTCATATATGCATCTACCTAAATGCTCTGAAAAATGACCGTAGATGTGTCGACTAATTGTAGTGCTGCCCAGATCTCCGTTAATGACTAGCTTATTCTTCATAAGGCAAACTCCCCCTTAATAATATTATTAACAGGTAAGGAATATGTTAATTTCATTATATTAGTATATTTATGGAAAGTCAATAAAATCAACAGAATCTATTAATATGAATTTTTAAATTCTTTACAAATTTGTATAAGCAATTTATAATTTTATTAATGCCTAATATACTAATAACTGTAAAAATTCATATGAAAAGGAGACAGGAAAAAGGTGAGGATAAAAGCAAATGAAGAATGGTTGCCAGTCTACCAAGCTTTAGCAAGCAAAGTAAGATTACAAATTATAAATATTCTTGCTTATGGACCAAAAAATATAAAAGAACTAGCAGATGACTTAGATCTTAGTAGTGCAGTTATGACTATGCACATAAGAAAGTTGGAGAAGGCTGGAATTATTTCTAGCGAAAGAGTAAAGAGCAATGGAGGAATCCAAAAATTACGTAGTTTAGCCATAGATTATTTGGAGATTGATTTTCCTAAAGGACTGGATAAGGAACGAGAATACCACGAGACAATAATACCTGTAGGCCATTATACGGATTTTAATATACTTCCTACTTGCGGTTTGGCCACTCGTGAAAAGGTTATTGGATATTTTGACGACCCTAGATACTTTTTAGATGTGGAAAGAGTAAATGCCAAGATTTTATGGTTTATGAAAGGATATATAGAATATAGAATCCCTAATTACCTAATGTCCAACCAAGAGCTTGATGAGTTAGAGATTAGTATGGAGTTAGGTTCTGAAGCCCCAGGATATAACAATAATTGGCCGTCTAAACTGAACTTCTATATAAATGGAAAGTATATAGGGCAGTGGACCAGCCATGGTGATTTTGGTGATAAGAGAGGTAGATTTACCCCTACTTGGTGGAGTAGCGACATAAACCAATACGGCTTACTTAAAGTACTCAAAGTCAACCATAAAGGAAGTTGGATGGATGGAGTAAAGATATCAAATGTTACTTTAGAAGAATTAAACATAGGGCAAAAAAATATAGATTTTAAAATTGAGGTTTCAGAAAAAGATGGTAATGCTGGAGGGCTAACAATATATGGAGCAGGGTTTGGCAACTATGATCAGGATATTATAGTCAAGCTGTACTATCGTTAGAAAAAAATTAAGACATATAACCTTTTCTGCTATTAAAATCTAAATTCTGGGTATATTATACTTATACTATAAAATTTAAGAAAAGAATTAATTTTAGTATAATAGAAATATTTGGTTGATGTTTTCGTTGATATGTAATATGATTGAAGCCATAAATATTATTGATAGGAGAGCGTTATATGAGTATGAAAATTGTTGCAGATAGCTGTTGCGATGTTAGTCCGGAAGTTCTAGAGCGAACTAAGGTTAAGCTAGTTCCTTTAACTATTGAGGTAAATGGGAAGAGATTTAGGGATGATAGTGAGTTAGATATTGACAAATTAATAAGTGAGATGAAAAAATCCGACGAAGCCCCTAAAACCGCGTGTCCTTCCCCTCAAGATTTTTTGGATGAATATAAGGGGGATGAAAGTGTCTTTGTAGTTACTATATCATCTAAGCTAAGTGGAACCTATAAAAGTGCTATGCTTGCAAAGGAAATTTTTTTAGAAGAGGTTGGGAATAAGTTTATCCATGTATTCGATTCTTTTAGTGGTTCAATTGGTGAAACCCTGATTAGCCTTAAAATTTCTGAATTAATTCACAAGGGTTTAAGGGAAATGGAAATTGTAGAAAAGGTGAATGCTTATATAAAAGAGATGAAGGCTTTCTTCTCCATTAAATCCCTTGACAATCTGGTAAAGGCAGGTAGAGTAAGCCATATCGCTGCCAAGGTATCTTCAGTATTATCAGTTAGACCTATAATGACCGAAAAGAATGGTGAGATACAGTTATTTGAAAAGGTTATAGGGGCCAAGCGGGTATTTAAAAGGCTTGTAGAAATCATTGGAGAACAGGGTCAAAATTTAGAAGAAAAAATTTTGGGAATAGCTCACTGCAACTGCTTAGATAAGGCTTTAGCCTTTAAAGAGGAAGTGCTAAAGCGGTATAACTTTAAAGATATAGTAATAGTAAGGACAGGAGGCATAAGCACTGTTTATGCAAATGAAGGAGGCTTAGTCATAGCCTTTTAACATAGGATTTTAGGTTCTTGTAAGATATATTCAATAAAAAAGCACTGTTTTTATAACAGTGCTTTTGACATATTCCAGATTATAAAGATGGAACTACGTTGACAGCTTGAGGGCCACGAGGACTTTCCTCAATGTCATATTCCACACTCTGGCCTTCTTCTAAGGTTTTATATCCATCAACCTGTATAGCTGAAAAATGGACAAATACGTCCTTGCCGTCTTCGCCTACAATAAAACCATAGCCTTTTTGAGAGTTAAACCATTTTACTGTACCTTTCATAAACATACACCTCCTTATGCACTTTATG
>JAAYKZ010000439.1 GCA_012522165.1 Clostridiales bacterium | reverse complement strand
TCTTCTGTTATAATTGTTTTCATAAGAAAGGTCACTCCGATATTTTTTTGTTTTTGCAAACTTCATTATATCAGAGGCCTTTCTTTTTTTATACTTTTTTGTCACAAATGTATTATCTCATTTCAAAATTGGTATAATTATAAAAAAACTCTAAAGATTTTATACGTACAATACAACACTTTGTGTTATTCAGATCAAATAGTGATTTTACACCATATAAACTAATATACTATTTAGCATTGGCTATAGAGGAGATAATGCTAGTTATGTATTCGAAGGCTTATGGTCTATATACAAAAAAAGAGCAACTTTGAATAGTGATAATTCAAAATTGCTCTTAGATTTACAAAGTTAATGTGATTTAGAATTTACTTAGCCTTTATTTCAGTCCATATTCTATCATAGAGCTCTAGTGCGTCGCTTACATCATCAAAAACTTCAGCATTTGCTATATCTTCATCAGAAGGATATGCAGCAATATCATTTAATACCTCTTCATCTAACATTTTCATAGTTTCAGTATTAGGAGTGGAATAGCCGATATAGTCGGTATTACGGAAGGCAATTTCAGGGTCACATAAGTAGTTTATAAACAACTCAGCCGCCTCTTTATTTTTACTGACTTTTGGTATTACAGCACAATCAAACCATAAATTGCCTCCCTCTTTAGGGATTACATATTCTAGATCTGGATTCTCCCATTTCATGGCCACAGCTTCCCCTGACCATACCACTGCCAGTGCAGCTTCTCCACCTACCATTTTATCTTTGACCTCATCACCTACATAGGCTAGAACCAGGGGTTTTTGTTCAATAAGTTTTTGCTTTGCCTCTTCTAATTCATCTAAGTTTCTGGTATTCATGGAGTAGCCTAACATTTGAAGAGTAAGGCCTATAGAATCCCTTTGACTATCCAGCATCAAAATTTGTCTCTCATATTTTTCATTCCATAGGATTTCCCAGCTGTCTACTGGATCATCCACCATGGTTTTATTATAGACAATTCCCAGGGTGCCCCAAAAATAGGGGACAGAATATTCGTTGTTGGGATCTGATGGAAGATTTTTAAATTTATCATCTATATATTTAAAGTTTGGTATATTATCCATATTGAGCTTATGAAGCATATCTTCATTTATCATCCGCTTGACCATATACTCCGATGGAAAGACAACGTCATAAGAGCTAGCACCTGACTTTAGGCTAACATACATATCTTCATTGGTAGTAAAGGTAGAATATATAACTTTGATGTTGTATTCTTTTTCAAAATCTGTAATCACACTTTTATCAATATAGTCTCCCCAGTTGTAGACCTTTAGAGTTGCATCATAAGACTTTCCGCAACCGCTAAGTAAAAAGATAGAAACTATAGATACTGCCAACAGCAAGGTGAGCTTTACTTTTAAATTTCTTTTCATACAGCATTCTCCTTTCGAGAGTTATTAGAACTTCTCTTATTGACAATAAGGAGCAATAAGAGAACTGTAATAAACATCAGGGTTGATAAAGCATTTATAGAAGGATTTATACCTAGCCGTGCCATGGAATGGATAACTATAGATAGATTTGATACTCCTGCTCCTGTAGTGAAATAACTAATAACAAAATCATCAATGGATAGGGTAAAGGCCAAAATCAATCCAGTTACCACACCTGGCATAATTTCCGGCAGTATTACTTTTCTAAAAGCATAGGAGGGGGTAGCTCCTAAGTCTAAAGCCGCTTCGTACAGATGTTTATTCATCTGCTTTAGTTTGGGCATTACTGCAAATATAACATAGGGAATATTAAAGGTTATATGAGCCAGCAAAAGAGTAAAGAAGCCTCTTTCAACCTTGAGAAATACAAAGAGAATCATTAGGGATATACCCGTTACTATATCAGGGTTTAGCATTGGCAGATAGGTAAGGTTTATGATTATGTTTCTACCAAACTTCCCCATATTGTGAATGCCTATAGCAGCTATAGTACCAATGATAGTTGCAATAAGGGAAGCTAGCACTGCTATAAGGACTGTATAGTAAAGGGCAGACATAATTTCTCTATCCCTAAAGAGCTCTACGTACCATCTTAAGGTAAAACCACCCCAATGCCCTCTAAATTTTGAGTCGCTGAAGGAAAATATCATTAAAATAATTATGGGGGCATACAGAAAGAAAAATATTATACCTACATAAAACCTTTTTAGAAAGCGCATTAAAACAATCCCCCTCCCTCATTTTCTTTTTCATATTTAGACATTATAGCCATGCTAAATAATATTAATATCATCATAATAAGGGATAAAGCCGAACCAAATCCCCATTCTCCTGTATACAGAAATTGTTGTTCTATAAGGTTTCCTATAAGGGTGAATTGTCCTCCGCCTAGTAGCCTTGATATAACGAAGGTGGTGACCGCTGGCATATAGACCATAGTTATACCGGACACAACTCCTGGTAGACTTAAAGGGAAGATAACCTTTCTAAAAACTACCCTGGAATTGGCACCTAAATCTTCTGCTGCCTCTATAATACTCTTGTCGATTTTGATTAATACAGAGTAGATGGGCAGAACCATAAAGGGTAGAAAGTTATATACCATACCCAGTACTACAGCCCCTTGATTGTACAATAATTCCATCTTGGGCAGCCCTAGAAAAGAGATAAAACTATTGATTACACCGTTTTTTTCCAGCAAGGTCAACCAGGCATAGGTACGGAGCAAAAAGTTCATCCACATGGGAATAACAACCAATAGCAACAATACTCTTTTATGTCTATAATCTTTACTGGCAAGAATCATGGCTAAAGGATAGCCTAAAAGCAAACAGATTACCGTACTGATTAAAGCCAGATATAAAGATCTTAATAAAACCATAATGTATATAGGCTCAAAAAATCTTTGGAAATGCTCTAGTGTGAACACTATCCCCTGATCAGTAGTCTTTATTACACTATAAAAAACTATTAGTAGCAGGGGAACAAAGATAAACATAATCAGCCATACTACATAGGGATAAGCGATCCAACCCTTCTTCATAGCTATCTCACCTTCTTCATAATATGGATATCGTCAGGAAGAATGTTGATTCCCACTATACTATCTACGGGTTCCATAAGGGTACTATGAACTAGCCATTTTATTCCATTAGATTGTACCAACATTTCATAGTGGACGCCCTTAAATAAGACAGAAAGAACCCTGCCTTCAATCATACCTTGACCTTTAGGCACTAACTTAACGTCTTCGGGTCGGACTACAACATCTACCTTTTCATTGGGATCAAAGCCACTATCTAGACATTTGAAACGGTAATTAGCAAACTCTACCATATAGTCCTCAATCATAACTCCGTCTATAATATTGCTTTCGCCGATAAAGTCTGCAACAAAGGCGTTTTTAGGCTCATTATATATATCAATGGGGGTACCAATTTGCTGAATAACTCCCTCATTCATAACCACAATTGTATCGGACATAGTTAGAGCTTCTTCCTGATCATGGGTTACATAGATAAAGGTTATTCCTAGTTTTTTCTGGATGTTTTTAAGTTCGATTTGCATACCCTTACGTAATTTCAAATCTAAGGCTCCCAGAGGTTCGTCAAGAAGGAGAACATCTGGCTCATTAACTAATGCTCTAGCTATGGCTACTCTTTGTTGTTGTCCACCACTTAAAGAATCAACGGAACGGTTTTCAAAGCCTTTTAAGTTTACCAGATTTAGCATGTTTTCAACTTTTTCTTTGATAAGTTTTTTATCCATCTTTTTAATGTTAAGACCAAAAGCTATGTTTTCCGCTACGTTCATATGGGGAAAGAGAGCATACTTTTGAAAAACTGTATTAACTTTTCTTTTATATGGAGGTACATCGGTAATATCCTGCCCTTCAAATAAGACTTTACCCGTAGTGGGATCTTCAAATCCCCCTATAATCCGAAGGGTGGTAGTTTTTCCACACCCGCTAGGTCCAAGTAAAGTAACAAATTCATTACGTCTAATATATAGGTTTATATTATTTAACACGGGAGTGTCATCGAATGTTTTTGAGACATCCACTAGTCTGATGATTTCTTGATTAGTCATTTTATCATACCCCCTGATATTAATAGTCTCCAGTAATATACTTTTACTTTAGAGCCTTATTTATCACTTATATATAATGAAATAATTAATGACAAAGTTAAAAACTAGGCGGTGATGATACCCAAAGCACTTTGGCTGTGTATTTGGATTCGTTGGAAATAAAATGAACCAACGAAGGTTTAAAGTAAAAACTCTCACCTTTCTTCACTTTAAACTTCTGGTTCCCTAAATGCAAAAAAATAGTGCCTGACATTACATATCCAAATTCTTCACCGTCATGAGGATCATCAGGTTCAGAAGCACCGCCTGACTGTATTTCAATCAATATAGGCTCCATACTATTTTTTTGAGAGTTAGGGACAATCCATTTAATAGTATGCCCTAAATCCTTATCCTCTTGGATAAAGATGTCATCTTTGTGAAAGATGATTTTTTCGTCATCTTTATCATTAAAAAAATCTTTTAAGTTGGTGCCTAAACACTCTAAAATATCCATGAGTGTAGCTATGGAAGGAGAGGTTAAATCCCGTTCTACCTGAGAAATAAAGCCCTTGGAAAGTTCGCAACGATTGGCCAATTCCTGCTGAGTAAGCCCATTTTTTACCCTAAGGTGTTTGATTTTTTCTCCGATGTTCATAGCTAATACTCCTTTAAGCTTGGTTTTGAACAACTAAACTTTTTGTTTACAGTTGCTAAACAAAAACGACATTATATTTTTAACATAATAATATATAAATGTCAATAACAAATAGAGATTTTTTTAGAAAAATATATTTACAAAAATAATCATATATTTGTCCAAATAAGATTGAGCTTATATAACAGATAATATAAAATAAACTATGTAATCCATTACATAAATTGGCTATGAAATTGGTACAATTCAATTACGTAGTCTAAACCCCATATATACCACTGCATTTATGAGATTTGGAACCAGCTCCATGGAAATTACAATAAAACAAATATATAGGAGGAATAAAGATGACTGGACAAAGGAAGGATCATAAATTAAGGGTAGCTATTATTGGTTGTGGAGGAATTGCAAATGGCAAGCATATGCCAAGCCTATCTAAAATCCAGGCTGTAGAAATGGTTGCCTTTTGCGACATAATCAGGGAAAGAGCGGAAAAAGCTGCAAAAGAGTATGGTACCCCTGATGCAAAGGTTTATACTGACTACAAAGAACTTTTAAAAGATGAAAGTATTGATGTAGTGCACGTATGTACTCCTAATAAGTCCCATGCTGATATCACCGTTGATGCCCTCGAATCTGGCAAACATGTTATGTGTGAAAAACCTATGGCTAAGACTGCTGCAGATGCTAGAAGAATGGTTGAAGCTGCAAAGCGCACTGGTAAAAAACTAACCATTGGTTATCAGAATAGATTCCGACCTGATTCTGAATATCTATATGCTGCTTGTCGCAGAGGAGATCTTGGAGATATCTATTTTGCTAAAGCACACGCTATTCGAAGGCGTGCTGTCCCCACCTGGGGAGTATTTTTAAACGAAGAAGAACAAGGTGGAGGACCTCTCATTGATATTGGAACCCATGCTCTGGATTTGACTCTCTGGATGCTTGATAACTATAAGCCTAAAACAGTTCTAGGAACCTCCTATCGTAAACTAGCAGATCAGCGTAATACCGCCAATGCATGGGGAGACTGGGATCCTGAGAAGTTTACCGTAGAGGATTCAGCTTTTGGATTTATTGTTATGGAAAATGGCGCCACTATAATCCTTGAATCCAGTTGGGCTCTCAATACTCTAGACGTGGGCGAGGCTCAAACTACTTTATGCGGAACAAAAGCTGGAGCGGATATGAAAGATGGTCTTCGAATAAATGGAGTTGAATTTAATAAGATGTATGTTAAGAAGTTAGAAATCGGTTCTGATGGAGTTGATTTCTATGAAGGCCATTCTGATGATCCAGGATACAAAGAAGCAAAAGCTTGGATCGACGCAATCCTTAAGGATACTGATCCTGTTGTATTGCCAGATCAGGCATTAGTAGTAACTGAGATCTTAGAAGCAATTTATGAGTCTGCAAAAACAGGTAAACCAGTCATATTTGAATAATTGGGGATTTCAATATAAATATATAAGGAGGATAAGCCATGAAACTAGGTGTGATGACGGTTTTATTTGGAAACAAGAGCGTTGAAGAGACATTCAAGTATCTTAGCAAGTCAGGTGTTCAGGCAGTAGAATTAGGTACAGGGGGGTTCCCAGGCAGGGCCCATGCAAATCCTGATGAACTACTGAATAATGATAGCAAAATTCAAGAGTTAAAGGATCTACTTGAAAAATATAACTTAGAAATCAGTTCTCTTAGCTGTCATGGAAATCCTGTCCATCCTCAAAAGGAGATTGCAGATAGTTTTCATCAAGATTTTGAAAAAACAGTCCGATTGGGAGAAAAATTAGGAGTAACTAGAGTTAATACTTTTTCAGGCTGCCCCGGGGATTCTCCAAATTCCATGTATCCTAACTGGGTGACTTGCCCGTGGCCAGATGATTTTCTAAAAATTTTAGAATATCAGTGGAATGACGTTTTAATTCCTTACTGGGAAAAGGCATCAGCTTTTGCAAAGGAGCATGGAGTAGACATGATATGCCTTGAAATGCATCCTGGATTTGCAGTATACAATCCGGAGACCCTATTAAAACTAAGATCAGCTGTAGGGGATGTTATAGGTGCAAACTTTGATCCCAGCCATTTGTTTTGGCAGGGAATTGATCCAGTAGCTGCTATTCGTGAATTAAGAGGTGCTATCTATCACTTCCATGCTAAGGATACCAAGATTGATGCAATGAATACTGCAGTAAATGGTGTACTAGATACCAAACACTATAGTGATGAGCTTAACAGATCTTGGGTTTTCCGTACTGTAGGCTATGGCAACGATTATCAGCTATGGAAGGATATAGTAAGTACCTTGAGAATGGTGGGATATGATTATGTACTTAGCATTGAGCACGAAGATAGTTTAATGACACCTACAGAAGGATTACAAAAGGCCATATCCTTCCTTAAGGAAGTAATGATGTTTGAAGAAGAAGGAGGGATGTGGTGGGCATAATCAATTAAATACTGCTTAATTAGGGTTGACGATATTGATTATCGTCTTCCTTTTTTATGTAATGATAATACACATGCTATTAAGCAACATTTGCCATTTATTAATATTTCCCCTCATTAGGGCCTGTTATATCTTATCCATACAAGCACATCCTTACATCTATTGTAATATATAGATTATTAAGCAACATAACAGTTATATTTCACAGCTTGTAATGATTTGTTTCAAAAAATTTGCGGATATGTTAGATATATGTAACCTTTTTAACGTGTGGATAGGGTATTAATAGTGTATCTATATAAAAAGGGGGACAGCATATGAAATTATTGAAGTTATTACTAGTAATTGTACTGATACTTAATTTGGTAGCTTGCTTGGCTTTGCCTATCGATAAGAAGCAATTTTATAATGAAGGAAATACAACAGAACAAAACCAGGAAATTCATGAAGAACAAGAAATAGAAGAAACAGCAGAAGATAAGCAAGATAAGCAAGCCCAAGAAGATGATATAGATGAAGAATCAAATATAGAGACAAGCAATGATACAGAGTTAGAGGAAAATCAGGATGCAGATGAAGCAGAAGAAATAGATGAGACAAATGATGCAGATGAGACAGAAGAAACTACAAGCCAAGAGGAATTAGGACAAGGGCTTGAGCTGATACAGGTTTTCAATACCCAAATACCAGAGAATATAGCTGTAGAGCTTAAATATGATAAATATTTAATAAGCTATGATTATCTATTAGTTTTAAAGAACGCCAATATACGTAAATTACCAACAGTAGAAGGGGAAATAATAGGTAATATAGGTGCTATGGAAAGAATATCCTTAGTTGCTGAAGTTTAAGGAGATTATCTAGAAAAGTGGAGTAGCGATTCATGGTATCAAGTTGAATGGGAGGAAAAGGGAGAAATAAAGACTGGCTTCATTTTTTCCAGCCTTGCTGAAGCAAGGAGCTTTCAGTTTGATAAAATGGTGGAGGGTATTGAAG
>JAAYKZ010000438.1 GCA_012522165.1 Clostridiales bacterium | reverse complement strand
CAGCTATTGTTATTTTCCCATCATGTTTTAAACTAAACTTAGATGCTATTCTAGGCTCTATCATGGGCATCTACTCCTTACCTAGAATCCTATTAAGACCTTTTTTAGCTCCATTTAAGTCTCCTGACAATGCCTGTCCCCTCAAAGTTTTAATTACCTGCTTTGATAAACTATTTCTATATTTCCTTAGTTCTGAAATAAAGATTCTAATCTCCTTACTCATCAATAGGCTCACCCTTTTCATTAAACCTTCTTATTTTGATATTTAATGCTTTGGCAATTGATATTTCAGATTGCATACCTTCGGAAATCCTCTCGCCAAATACCCATACTTCATCACATTTAGTAAGTAGTGATATCCCCATTTCAATACCTGCATTTCTTTCTTCTAATATTTCATCATCTAGAAATGTAGTAAATATTACATGTGGTGCTAAAGGAACTCCACCTTTTAAATATACTAATCTAGAATAACCAATGGCTTTTTTAATATTTCTTTCAATATCACCCTTTAAAGGCGAGCAAATATATATAAATGGTTTCATAAATTCCAACTCCTTTAAATTGGTATTGTACTTTGTAAATAATCCTCTTTTTCATAAATAATAGCTAGTCTTTTTTATAATAATTACTCTCAAAGGCTTCAGCTCTTAAAGGTAGACCTGGTGCCCAGGAAATATCCATTCCCATAATATCTTCTACTTCCTCTAATGAGCCAAAGTTATTAGGAACATCTAAAACTACTTCATCATGAACATGAAAGGCTATTTTATATCCTCTATCATCAAGGCTTAACATTGACTCTGCTAAGCAGTCTCTAGCTATGGCTTGTATTATATTCTCTGTAAGCTTTCCTCCATAGGTATCTACTCTCCCCCATTTTCTTGTATTAGGTTCTATACCTTCATAGGTCAGCTTGTCTTTACCAAACCTTTCATCAATCTCAATTCTAGGTCTAATATAAGCAAGACTTCTTCCTGATGGTAAGGTTATAAATAAAATCCCACTTCTATAAGAAAACTTAAGACCATACTGCTCTCTCCAGCAAGCCAAGCAATAACTCGAGCTTCTATTGCGGAAAAATCAGCTATAATAAACCTAGAATTAAAAGAAGGTATAAATGCTGTTCTTATTAGCTGAGATAATACATCAGAAATAGAATCAAATAGAATTTCTAGTGTCTCATAATCTCCATTTAGTAGTAGTTGCCTTGCTAAATCTAAATCCTCCATATTATTCCTTGGCAAATTATGAACTTGGACAAGTCTACCAGCCCATCTTCCAGTTAAAGCTCCATAGAACTGCAGTAATCCCCTTATCTTCAAGTCTTTACACATTGCTCTTTCCATGGCATCATACTTCTTAACTGAAGTCTTTGACATCTCTTGTCTGAGTTCTAATACTCTCCTTACTGTTGAATCTTTAGTTTTATCAAGCAATTCTTCCACATTTGCTTTAGATAGGCTACTAACTTCTAAACCTCTACTTTCTAGCCAATTTTTTAGCTGAGTTGGACTATTT
>JAAYKZ010000437.1 GCA_012522165.1 Clostridiales bacterium | reverse complement strand
GTATAATAGCAAAGATTAGACTACAGAGTTGTTTCAATAATTATACCGAATGGTTATTAATAAGTATATTCTGCATGAGCTTACACAATAAGTTAAATGAGTCACAATATTTTACTGAGGAGAAAATATATGATAAAAGTACTAATCGTAGACGATTCTTCTTTTATGCGGGTTAATATCAGAAGATATTTAGAGATAGATCCAAATATTAAAGTAGTGGGCATTGCAAGAAATGGTATCGATGCTATTGAAAAGACAATTGCATTAAAACCTGATGTCATCACTATGGATATGAATATGCCTAAAATGTCTGGGATAACAGCCGTAGAACATATCATGGAAAAATGCCCTACTCCCATCATTATGATTAGCTCTTTGACCCGGCACGGTGCCAAAGAAACTATAGAGGCATTGAATAAAGGAGCTATTGATTATATTGATAAGAACGAACTTTCTAGTCACCTTTTATTGGAAAAAATATATCTTGCAAAGAATGCTACTTTTAAGTCCTTTCAACCAAAAACAGAAGATCACCAGGTTCCTAAAAGCATAGAAAAAAGCTTCTCCATAGTTGGTATTGGAATATCTACAGGAGGACCAAGAGCATTATCCTATTTTATGCCGCGTGTCTCCCCTGATATCAACGCTGGTATTTTAATCGCTCAGCATATGCCTCCTACCTTTACCCAATCCTTAGCCCAGCGATTAGATATGGAATGCAAAATAAGGGTAAAGGAAGCAGAGGATCAGGAGCCCATACAACCTGGTTATGCCTATATCTGCCCTGGTGGTATGCATATGATAGTGAAACAGAAGGGAATTATATCCCTTTTACCTAAGAAAAAATTCCCTAAGCATCACTTTGTTCCCTCCGCAGATCTATTAATGGCCTCCATATCAGAAGTATATGGTGCCAATGCCCTGTGTATAATTATGACAGGTATGGGCTCAGATGGTTTGGAAGGTGTTAAGATTGCAAAGAAAAACAAAAGTTACATCATAGCCCAATCTCAAAACTCTTCCACCATATATGGCATGCCTAAAGCCATTATAAGCAACAATCTTCAGGATGAAATACTTCATCTTAATGATATAGGTAATAGAATCAATCAGTTATGTGGTAAAGATATGACTGTATAATGTGTAAAAAAAAGATACCATTATGTAAATCTAAGATACGAAAAGGCCAGTATTTTTGAAAATACTAGCCTAATATTTTTTAAGTAAATTTTTGGATATATCCAAATATGAATACCGTTAAAAGAATAAGAGGTAGGATGTAGGTAATATAAAATCTAGTTTTCTCTGGGAGCTTAATCCCTTTACCCGCATTAGCCTCTTTAACAAAGTTTTTCCAACCCCATCCATAGCGGCTAACACAAAAGGCAACATAAACAAGGGAACCTAAGGGTAGAATGTTGTTGCTGACAATAAAATCCTCTAAATCTAGTATTGTTATGCCTTTTCCAAGAGGTTGAATCCAGCTTAATACATTAAAACCTAGGGCACAGGGTAAGGATAGAATAATTATTGCTATAAGATTTACTATAGCTGCTTTTTTCCTTGACCAACCTAAAAGATCTATAGCAAAGGAGATAATATTCTCAAATACCGCTACCACAGTTGATAAAGCAGCAAAGACCATGAAAATATAGAAGGCAACTCCCCACAGCTGGCCTGCTGGCATGGAGTTGAAAATATTAGGCAAGGTAATAAAAACAAGGCCAGGGCCACTATCCGGCTGTATCCCAAAGGAAAAACAAGCTGGAAAAATAATTAGTCCAGAAGTAAAGGCCACAAAGGTGTCCAGGATTGTAATATTTATACTCTCGCCTAATAAACTACGTTCTCTCGAAATATAGCTGCCAAATATGGCCATGCTACCCATACCTATGCTTAGAGTAAAGAAGGCCTGGCCCATAGCAGCGTAAATGGTTGTCCAAAGACCATGTTTGGCTATGCTTTTTATGCTTGGCTTAAGATAGAAGGCGAGTCCCTCACCAGCTTTCGGTAGAGTTATTGAACGAATAGTTAATGTTATCATTATAATTATAAGACAGGACATCATTACCTTGGTTACTTTCTCTACCCCGTCTTGCAATCCTAAAGAACAAATCCCAAATCCTATGACACAAGCTAGTATCATCCATAAAATACTGGCAGCTGTGTTGGAGGTAAGACCATCAAAAATGGCTTCTACCTGAGCTGGCTCAACACCCATAAAATCTCCTCTTATCATATAAAACAAATAAGCTAGCATCCAACCAGTTATGGTGGTATAGAACATCATTAATAGGTAATTTCCAGCCATGCCAAACCATTTAAATGTATGCCATTTACTGTCTTTAGGCTCTAACACATCAAAAGATGTAGCAACACTCCTTTGACTAGCACGACCCACAGCAAACTCTATGGTCATAATAGGCAAGCCAAAGATTAGGAGAAATAATATGTATATAAGTACAAAAAGCCCTCCTCCATATTGACCAGTAATATATGGGAACCGCCATACATTTCCCAGACCTATAGCGCAACCAGCTGAAACAAGTATAAAGCCTAACCTGGATGCAAATTTCTCCCTTTTCTGTTCCATTAGATACACTCCTAAATATTTTAATAATAATTATACGCCTTTTTTTATATTTTGGAAAGTT
>JAAYKZ010000436.1 GCA_012522165.1 Clostridiales bacterium | reverse complement strand
CTGCTGCATAAAGAAAAACCAAAAAAGGCCAAAGAGCACTAAGATAATGATAAAAGGAACAAAACTTAACCACCAAGGAGCTTCTGGGGGTGGTTGGATATCAATTTGGAAGGAAAAGTCATTGGCTGTTATCTCATCAAGAGGGATTCCTGTCTTCTTTGACTCTATCCTCTTTACATCTTCATAAAATGATTCTCCAGTTATTATCCTTGATTTAAAATCATATTTTCCACCGGTGGAAAACTCTTTTTCGCTAATATGTGAACCCTTATATAGACCGTAAACGGTGGTTTCTATGGTCTGTATTCTCTCTACCCTATCTTCTTCTATGGCTTTCAACAGCTCTGGATAAGATATTTCTTCTCTTGTAGCGGTTACATCATCCAAGTTTGATACTATAAAGATTATTACAAGTAATAAAATTAGATAAAACCCTGGCCCCCGCAAGAATTTTCTCAAAATCAACCCTCCTTTAGTCACTATACACTGCATTCTATTATTTTACCATAGTAATAGCTCAAAAGCAATTAATGGACTTATAAATCTTCCTCTTCCAATACTGACACATAAGGAAGATTTCTGTATTTTTGTGCATAATCTAATCCATATCCTACTACAAACTTATCAGGAATTTCGAAACCCACATAATCTACCTCTACATCAACCTTACGCCTGCTGGGCTTGTCTAAAAAGCAGCAAACCTTTACGCTTCTGGGGTTTCTTGACTTAATATAATCTACTAAATAATGGAGAGTTAATCCAGTATCCACTATATCCTCTACTATTAGTACATCCTTGCCTTCAATATCCTCGTTAAGATCTTTCAAAATCCTAACTATACCGGAAGACTTGGTGGACATACCATAGCTGGACACCGCCATAAAATCCATATACAGGGGGAGTTTTATCTGCTTAACTAAATCTGACATAAAGATTACTCCGCCTCTTAAAATACAGATAACTACCAGTTCTTTTCCCTGGTAATCCCTGGTTATCTCTGTACCCATTTCTGCAACTCTTTTCATAATTTTTTCTTCATCAATTAATATTTTTCCTATTTGTTCCATTCCTATACCGCCTTACTCCTTTGTTTTTTATTAATCTTTTTCTTTGATTTCTAGTTTGAGCAACCTATTAGTATCCTTAGTTACTCTATAGTCTTGGCTTATCTGATGCCCTACTACCCATATAATATTGTATCTGTCCACCACTAAAGGTATGCTATCTCTTTTGTACCGTGAAATCTTGTTATCTATGAAAAAATCCTTTAATTTCTTTGTACCTTTCATGCCTAATGGCTTGAACCTATCTCCGTTTCTCCTATTGCGTACATAAAGTTTATCTCCCTGTACAGCCTCTGCATCAATATAAATACACTTGTTGCCCTTGTTTAAAACAGTGGATTTCTCCTCAAGTTGAGCAGAAATCTCCACACCTAATTCAGGTATTAAAACCTTGCCTGGGATAGGTAGTTCATATAAAAAATCTGGTACCGGTACAAAGTCTTTTCCTTTAGTGGTTTTACCTAGGGATAGTACCAGATAATCATAATCCTTCCTAGCCATAATATCATTAGGTAGGTTTAAAATAGAACCTACATTTGAGTTTAGGGCTAAATTTAACACTCCCTCTATATGCACTTGTTCAATACCAACAAGATCCTTTTTTAGAAATTCAAGACCATGGCGAATAACCCTTGCCTGGATAGCCTTGTGACACATAATAAAGTCTAATAATGAAATTTTCACTTCATTATTCTTATGTTTAGCTATTTTGCCAAAAACTTTATTGGTATAATTAGCTAAAAAGTCCTCCTCTTCCCTTAATATATCTCCCATTCTAACCAAGCTACTAGAGAAGTTAGGGTTAAAATGTTCTTCTATCATGGGAATTACCATATGCCTAATCCGGTTTCTAGTATAAATTATCTCTTCATTGGTATGATCAATTCTGTACTTTAAACCGTTTTGATGGCAGTAGTCTTCTATCTCCTTACGAGATATTTCCAGCAGGGGCCTTATAAAAATTTCATCTCTAACAGGTTTTATACCAGATAACCCGGCAAGGCCTGTTCCCCTAATGATATTGTGGAGAATAGTTTCGGCCTGGTCATCCCTGTGATGGGCTAGGGCTATTCTGTGTCCTCCTACCTCATCCAGCACTTCCTTAAAAAAATCATATCTTACCTTTCGACCGGCCTCCTCCTCTGATACTCCCCACTCCTTGGCCAGCTTTGAAACTTTGGCTTCTTTTAAAAAGAACTTATAACCCCATTCTTTAGCCATGGCTTCAACAAAGTCAGCATCCTCACGTGCCGCTTCGCCCCTTAATCCATGATTTACATGGGCAACAAACAGGGTTAAGGGGATGTATTTTTTTATGCGCCCTAAAATATGAATGAGAGCTAGGGAATCTGCTCCTCCCGACACTCCCACCACTACCTTATGGCCAGGTTCTAACATATTATGTTTTCTAATATACTCTAAAACTCTCTCTATCATTTAACATCAATCCTGATATAATCTATCTTATTCTATTATCTTTCCGCTCCTTTTTCAAGGGGTTTTCCAAAATACTCAGAAAATATGCTGTATTTGGTTAGCCAAGTTTACTTCTCTATATTTGTATAAGCCGTTCACTTATCAAATAGTTAACTATATAACGGGCTTCCACACCCTAGTAACCATAATAGTCATATCATCCCCAAAAGGCTTGTCCTTATCAACAGTTTCCAATTTTAGAACAGATTCCATGATATAATCTGCCATCTCTTGGGGGTTTCGGGTATCCATAGAATTTATAACGTTTACCAGCCATTCCTCTGCTTCTTTTCCTTTATTGGTATTATCCAGCACACCATCGGTTATCATAATTACCATATCCTCATCCCTCAGCTTTAGGGCAGCAGCTTCCGGTTGAACATTGTCTAGTATTCCTATGGGTAGGCTGGAGGCTTTTATCACTTCTACGCAGTCCCTGCGTTTAATAAAGGTGGATACCGCTCCTATTTTTACAAAATCTGCATTGCCGGATATAAGGTCCAATAAACACAGATCTACAGTAGCAAATATTTCATCCTGGGATCTTAATAGTAGAGTAGAGTTTATACTGCTGATGGTGATATCTAAATCAAACCCGGCTTCTAAAAAGTTCTCCAGTAAGGATATAACAGCTCTACTCTCATCTGCAGCTTTACTGCCTACTCCCATTCCATCGCTAAGAGCCAGCATATATTTCCCATCTGCCAGACTATTAAAGGAGTAGCTGTCACCACATATGCCGCTAGATTGACCGGCCTTTCTGGCTATACCGGTGCTAACCTGAAACTCTATTGCTTCTACTAAGCTTAGTAGGCATTCTCCTTTGCTCAGAGCAGTGCATGCTGATTCTCTAGGAGCCATTCTTCTGCCTATTGTCTTAGAGACAATGCTCTGGATTCTCCGTGTACAGTCACGGCGTCCGCTACAGGAATTTTTACGGATATTAACCTCCATACTGCCATTGGATTTTTGGATTACTAGAACTTCCTTGACCCTAATTCCTGCTTTATCTAATTCTATGGTTATAGCTTCCTCCAGGTCTTTTTTAAATTCAATGCTAATATCTAACTCCCGGGCTAACTGCTCTACTACTTCCGACACCCCGGCCAGCTGCTGGGCCACCAATTGCCTGCATTCTTCAATTTTAGCCTTCCACTTTAGGTTTGACTTGTATATTCCATATACCTGATGAATGGATTCTAAAAGCCTATCCAAGTTTATGCATTTCCTGGCTAGTTGTCCCTTTATATCCTTCTTTTCCAGGACACCTTTGGCCTCCAAAATAGCAATCATGTCAAACATTTCGTTGTATGTAACACAAAAATCCCTTTCCCAACAGCTTCCATACAAGGCACAATTGTAGCACACCTGACTGGATATAATATCAAAAAGCTTGGCTATATCATCCTGACCTGTTTTAGTTTTGCGGGAGATATTCCCAAAGGCTGCTGATAATTCCTTGAACACTCTGGAAAACTCTCCAAGTCTTCCAACAGTCAGCTCCTGCATTTTGTTTATATAAAAATTCTGCTCCCTAAATCTCATCAGGCTATAGTCCAGGAACTGACGCAAATGACTTAATGCTTTTTGGGGAATTAATATCAAAAGTGCAGTGCTAACTACTATCTCCCGAAAGGATATTATGGTTAAAGTAAAGCTACTAATGTAAAAGGACATAAAAGCATTGGCCAGCAAAAAAGTTAGGCCTGTAAATACCTTACCCATTTCCCTAAAGGTACCTGCTATTAAACCACATACTCCCAGGCCCGCAATTAGAATAGGATCAGGTTCTGTAGCCATGGATAGGACTAGTCCCATAAGAATACCCATGGCTGCTCCCAGCCCTACTCCCCCAATATGGGCAGCTATTATAATAAAGAGCAGGGAAAGAATGTGTCTGAGGGAAAGACCAAATATAATTACTTCCCACATTCCCACTATTATTAGGGCGGCAAAAATGCCTAAGGATATCATCTCTTCATTGGAGAGTATCCTTCTTTTTTTTGCGTCTAGAATAACCCATAATACGTTATCAAAGATATAGACCAGGGCAAAAACTATTGCACCTTCAAAGGCTGTTAGAAGATAGTCATAGAATAGAATACCACCAGGAGAAACTGCTTTATATGTTAAATTTGCCAAAACTAAGATAGTGGCATTCATAAAAGCCAATAAAAATTTGCTTTTTCCTGCTCTTGTCTTTTCCAGCATATTATAAATAAGAAACATAAATACCATGGCTGCCACATATTTGAATATATATCCTCCTACATGTACACTAAGCATTCCAGCCAGTACCGAAGCAAAGGCAGCTAATTTGCTCCTTTGCCTAAATAGCATTACAGTAAAAAATGCAAAACCGAAAGGGGCCATATTTTCAAATATAAAGGCTCGTCCCATAAAGAAACAGGATATCACAATTAGAACTGTATTTAAAATATAACTATGTTTCTTTTTTACCCTGGGGCTTCTGGTTCCAGGCATAGCCTTCTTGTTAAGTCCAGGAGTGATACCATCCCTTGCCACAATGGTTCCATAGTAGGAATAACTTTGCTTTTCCATTCAACTCACCGCCAAACTTATATTTATATTATACAGGTGAGCATATTATAACAAAGGCAACTTGAATATTTTGTCAATATTGAAAGACTTGCCCAAAAAACATTGCGACAAAAAAACCTGGCTTAACTAGGTAAAAAAACAATTTCCTATATCTTTTTTATATTGTATTGTAGTCGCTTATTAGAAACTTGGGAAAAATGTTGAATCTGTATGATAGATAAATAAAAAAGAGTAGGATCTTTATCCTACTCTTTAAGTATGGTGGGCGCAACAGGGCTCGAACCTGTGACCCCTTGCTTGTAAGGCAAGTGCTCTCCCAGCTGAGCTATGCGCCCACAGTTGGTAGCGGCGAACGGATTTGAACCGCTGACTCTTCGGGTATGAACCGAATGCTCTAGCCAACTGAGCTACGCCGCCACATTATGGTTGCGGAGGAGGGATTTGAACCCTCGACCTCCGGGTTATGAGCCCGACGAGCTACCTGGCTGCTCCACTCCGCGTCGTTAATTATTAGCTCTCTCTTGGCGGCGAATTTTATTGTATAATATATTTGCTATAATGTCAGGGGTATTTTAAAGTTTTTATAATATCTTATTTTGGTAATTATTAATAGCGCTCTTTCTATCTTCTTAAGCAACAAACGCATCCAATTATTAGCGGATGCGTTTAATATTCTGATTTATATTATCCTAAATATTATCTTCCTCTCCAAGCTCCTCTCCCTCGTTTGTTATCACGATTTCTAAGATCTGATAATCTTTCCTCACTATCTTTTAGAAATTGGGCTAATTGCTCTTCAAAGGATATTTGGCTTTGAGTCTCTGCTTTGCGTATGGAAAGACTTATCCTTCCTTTATCATCGATTGCTAGCACCTTAACCTTCACTTTGTCATTTTCCTTGAGGTAATCGTTTATGTCTTTCACATAAGCATCAGCTACCTCTGATATGTGTACCATACCTCTCTCACCATTGGGGAGATCAATAAAAGCACCAAAATTGGTTATTCCTGAAACAGTTCCTTCCAGAATTCGTCCTACCTTAACTGGCATAAAATAAGGGCTCCTCCTCTAATCTTTTTTCTTTTCGATGAAAATAATTTCACCTTTTTTTACCCAACCTAGGCGCTCTCTAGCGACTTTTTCGATAAACTCCTCACTCTCGGTGTACTCAATAAGTCGCTCTAGTTCCGCATTTACTTCCTCTGTCTCAGCTATCTGTTCCTTTAGGTGCTGTATCTCCGCTTTCTGCTCATTGAGTTTTATTTCCTGTTTGAGCATAGTGATGCCAAAATAGCCTAGAAAGAGCAAAGCCAAAAATATTTTTGTTCTGAGTCTTAAAGTGTATCGCTTCTTCTTCATTGGACTATTATCTCTCCCGACAGAATAATATAAATGGGACTAGCAATAGACAGCAAGCCATAGATATAGGTATATTATATACTATTCGACAATCAAATTAAAAGTCCTTTTTTGCTTTAAGAATAATTTAAACATTATTACTTTCTTCACTTTTTTTAAATTTTTTCACAGGAATTTTTTTAGCTAGCCATTTTATCCCTCTTCCTATCATCCTTATGGGCCAAAGAATAATATTTGAAACAATTTCATAAACCTATACTAAAAACTTTACCACAATGCTACCTACCGCCAGAGTATAAAGACCCCATCCCAATGCCAGTCCAATAAAGGCATATAGTCTAATCTCTCCACCATTGACCTTAAAAAGCATGGTAAAAGAAAAAAGGGCCGCAAGGATCCAAAATAAAAGATCAAAGACAGCCAGTAGTAATCTGCCAGGCTTTGTGATCATCCTAAAGGCCCTGTATATATCATAAATTAGACCTAAGAGTAATCCTACATATACGGTGGCTAAAAAAATATAGGCTTGATTGGAGGTAGATAAGGTCATAGGCATGCCTCCCTACCTAAATATCCTGCTCAGTAGTCCGGAACCTTTGCCACTGGCATAGTCAGCATCACTGTATTGGAGAGCTATAATTTCTCCCTCTACTATCAGCTGGCCTTCTTCCAGATTTAGTTTACTTATATGGAGGTCCACTCCGTGTAGGGTTATATAGCCCATATCGGTTACCAACAGTACTGTAGCTTCATCAAAGCTATCTACATCTTGTACTCCTGTAATACTCACCTTCTGGCGATTTTCCATCAATATACTGTGGCTGCGTCCTCTAGTGGTCTTTTTATCATCCAAATCCCGAATCATACTATCCCCTTCTAAGACAGTATATGATGGGTTTTTGATGAGTATTCTTTTTATATATCTTCAATCCCACATTTTCACAACATTTACTCCCTCGAAATAGTGGGTTATTATATCCTCAGCTTTTTTGCCCTCCTTGGCCATCTTATAAGCTCCCCATTGGGACATGCCTACCCCGTGGCCATAGCCTCTGCCTTTAAACACCACCTGCTCTCCCTGTAGTTCTACTGAATCCAGCAGCGTTGATTTCATCTCTGTGCTGCCTATAGCAATTCTAAAATCTGGCGCTGATACCTCTGTCCCATCAAAGGAGAGAGTGACTGCCCTTCCTGATTCTCCCTTTTGACCAATGGAAACGCTGCCAAAATCTTTTAATGATTTACCCATGGTTTTTAGGGCCTCAAGTACTTTGCCCTTTGAAACCCTATATTCCCAATAAACCTCATCATCAGGTATCTCTGGTGAATCATCGGGGGAATCTACCATCTTGATATAGGGCGGGTTTTCATCTTTGTAGTTTAGGCCCTCTTTAGCTGTAGCAGTCTTGCCGGCTGCATTGGAATGAAACCAGCCCTTGGCAAATTTTCCGTCGTATACCATAACCTGCCCTCTGGTGTCCTGCACTGCCTTTTCTATTTTTTCATTGACTGCTTCAGGGTTCCAGGCCTGTGCTTCTTCAATATCAGTGGATATATGAGCATTGCCATACTTTGATTGCCCTTTTTCGTCAACAAAGTTTAGTACAAATGTTCTGGCTATTATGGCCTGGGCCTTTATAGCCTCATCTGGCCAATCATTTTTTATCTCCCCAGCCACAACATTTTTTATATAGTCTTCCAATTTCATTTCTTCTACACGGTTTTCGTCTTTGATAAATACCTTTAGGCTGGGCTCCTGTCCCTGACTAGCCTGCAGTGCTTTTGGAAGGGAGGGTTTTTTAGGAGCCTGCTGCTGGCCAGAATCTTGACGTGGGGATGGTTTTTTTGTGCCTAGAGGCTGTCCCTGCCGGGTGTCATCCTGGGGTGCAGGTTCCCTATCTCGCCTTGTTAATGCTGTACAGCCTGCCACCAGCATCATTACTAGCAATAGGCTAATTATTTTTATATAGGCAGTTTTTTTATTTATCATGGTATTTCCTCCTAAACTATGATAATGGGTTATATTTATTATTTACATAGATTAGGGGAAATACACAAGGATTAGAGAATTCGATACATACTGGTTGCATCCTTTTTGGCAACGTGTTCGGATACATCCAAAACTTCATAAGCTCTCACTTCTTCGCCAAAGAGAATCTCTATTTTATCTCCTGCTTTGACTTCACTTCCCGGCTTGGCTATTTTGCCATTTATGGTAACCCGACCCTGGGTACAAGCCTGATTGGCCATGGTTCGCCTTTTTATAATTCTTGATACCTTTAAAAATTTATCTATCCTCATTCTTTCACCCCTTACTGCAATTTTTTCATACAATTGGTCTATAATTTAAGCTGTTATGCCAGTTCAATATTTATTGGTATGAGTATAACACCAAAAAAGATAAAAAACCGAGAGCTCCTGGTCAAGGAATCTCGGTCTTTATGACTAATTATTTTTGTACAGCATCTTTCAAAGCTTTTCCTGCTTTGAAAACTGGAGCCTTGGAAGCAGGAATAACAATTTCTTCCTT
>JAAYKZ010000435.1 GCA_012522165.1 Clostridiales bacterium | reverse complement strand
CTCCAATACTGATATGTGAAAGGCGTTATATATAACAGCTATTGTAGATACTATGATTAATATTACTATAAAAATTAGAATAGCTATTAGGCTGTTATTTAGATCCATATCCAAGCTCTGAGCCGATAATCTCAATAATCTTTCATTATACTCTATGTTATAATGGGGCTCACTGCTGTCTTGTTTATATTGATATAGTTCTAAACTTTGAGCTATTTCCTTAGTCTTTTTATGAATATTTTTTACAGAGTCCATCTTTACGTACACATTATATTCTGCATCCCCAGATAGGTTGTTGCTGTCTAAATAGGTTATACCATTAGTCATATATCCCCCAACCCATACGAATTTAAGCTCAAAAAAACCAACAATAGTATATTTTCTAATATCCTCTTCCTGAAAAACTTCATTTTTCATATATCCATCGCTAGATAATTCATTGCCTTCCTCATCTACCCTGATTCCAATAGGAAGGGTGATAACATCTCCGATTTTAGGGTTATTTGGCATATAGTCAGCTACCCAATACTCTAAGAGAATTTCACCTTCATTTTGAGGCAGGCGTCCTTCTTTTAAGGTAATAGGAAGCATATCAAAGGCATCTTTATCATATCCTTTTATATTGACATAGCGATAAGGGGGGCTTTCAGGGTTTTGCTGCCGTTCATCATTAGTTATTTGGGCCAGGATGGCAGTTCCAACTTTACTGGTAAGGGCAGAGCTTTCAACGCCAACGTAATTTCTAACATTATTTACTTTGGCACTAGGCGTATCTAAGAAGATAGCGTGATAGTCCCCATTTCTTTCTATTTCGTTTTTTATCATCATATCCCTAGCGCTTATTAACATTGTGCCTATGGAGGTGATAAGAGCCACAGACAAAATTATGCCTATTATAGTGAGAAGGGTACGCTTTTTTTGTACCTTTAAATATCTATATGTGAGCTGTCTATAGTCTCTCATATGGCAATCACCTCATCTTTGGATATTATGCCATCCTCTATAGTTATTATCCTATCAGCTTGGGAAGCAATATCTATATCATGGGTTATTACCATTAGAGTTTGGTTATATCTTTTTACAGAGATCTTTAATAGATCCAGTATTTCCCTACTATTTTTACTGTCCAAATTGCCAGTTGGCTCATCAGCTAAGATAATAGAGGGTTTATAGGCTAGAGCTCTGGCAATGGAAACTCTTTGCTGCTGGCCGCCAGATAGTTCTGATGGCAAATGGTTTCTTCTATCCTGCAGACCCAAAAGATCTAACAGCTCTTCAATATAGGCTTTATCTGGTTTTCTATTATCCAGTAGAATAGGAAGCAATATATTCTCTTCTGCGGTTAGGACAGGGATTAGATTGTAGAATTGAAAAACAAATCCTACTTTTCTTCTACGAAAGATAGCCAGCTGCTTTTCGTTTAAGCTGTAAATGTCAATATTATCTACAAACACCTTGCCAGAAGTAGGCTTGTCTACTCCTCCTAAAAGGTGGAGTAGGGTACTCTTACCTGAGCCGCTAGGACCTACAACTGCCACAAATTCACCTTTATTTATTGATATATTGGCATTTTTTAGGGCTTCTACCTTGGTTTCGCCGCTGCCATAAGTTTTACATAAGTTTTCTGTTCTTAATATCTCCATATATAACTCCTCCCAAATAAACAATTATATTAAGCTACTTGATTTTTCCAGTGATTATGAAGAATCCAGTATTATCTGGTGATATTTCTATATCATCTAACCCCTTTGGAATATCTAACTTGCCATTACGAGGACACTGCCGGGATATAACATATCCATTGATGGTATAAAAAACATCTTCCTCTAGGGAATAGATATACTCCTCTAAAGTCCAGCGATTTTTATAGATGATTTCCGCATGGGGTTTTCCTACATACCTTATATGCCAGGGTTCGTATCCGATTCCTGTAATATGTCTTTTGAGGAAGGGATATCTGATAATAAATCCATGTTTCCAACTATTAAGGTGTATCCATTTGCCTGCATCAGTGTCGATAAACTCCCGCTGTGCTTTTTTATTTACATATAGATCCAGAGCCAAACCTGTCTGGTGTTCGCTAGCGTTAACTGGAGCTGCAATGCCTGGATTTTGGCTATATATTTCTTCTTGCTCTTGTGCAGTTCTATATGTGCTTGCAATATATATTTTTTCATTAGTGTTTTGTTTTACATCATGTAAGAGCTTTTCCAAATCATCTATGATATTCTCATCTACCAATAAAGAGGTATCTCTGAAATTAACTAGATTTAATACAAAATCATCATCAATCTTGTGTTTTTTATTGATGAGGAATAGAGAATTTGTGGTTTTGACATTGGTGCTGTCAAATAGTAGTTCTTCTAGTGGGATACTTTCTATATCTTGACTGTGATAATTTATGGTTTTCAAATGAGCATCCCCTCTCTCATGATAGAGGATATCCATTAATCCAAACATCCAATCATTTCTAAAAATTATAGTATAGAAAGAAAGTCCAATAAATGCAGTAATGCTGAAAAGTATCACTAGCTTCCACAAGCTCAATTTAGATATTCTCTCTTGTGTATCCATAGAAATTCACTCCTTGTAGTGTAGCTAGGAGTGATTATAAGACACAAACCTTACATAAAAGTGAATATAAATCTTACATTTTAGTAAGAATTACAGACCTGGCCATCATATTACACTTTTGAGAAAAGTTACAGTAAATTCTGTGCCTTTGCCCCTTTGGCTTTTGACGGATATGATACCATTTTGGGCTTCAACTATAGTTTTAGCTAAGGCTAGACCTATACCTATACTTTCAGCTTTGACTGAACTAGACCCCTTGTAAAATCTTTTAAATATATGGGGGAGATCCTTTTGCAGAATTCCTTCTCCAGTATCCCTTATTATAATTCGACTAAATAGTGGCGACTCATCCAAATGAATATAAATATCCCCTCCTGTAGGAGTATGCTCAATACAGTTTTTGATAATATTTATAAGAGCCTCGGCAGTCCAATCTTTGTCTCCCTTGAATAAAATATTTTCATGGAGTTGGCTTATTATAATGTTTTGCCTCTTTTCTTTTATTTTTACATCTAAAGCGCATAAAGCTTCTTCTACAGCTTGGGCAAGGGGAATAATATCAAATTTAAATTCAATTGCGCCAGCTTCCAATCTTGCCATTTTGAGAAGATTTACGATGAGCCATTCTATCCTCTCTAGCTGAGATAGACTTCTAGATAAAAACTCATTCCGTGTTTTTTTATCCATATTTTTATCATTGAGCATAAGCTCATTTAAAACTATAAGGGAAGAAAGAGGAGTTTTAAGCTGATGGGATATGTCGGATATGATATTTTTTAGAAATATCTTATCATCCTTAAGATGTTCTAGACTGGCCTTAATTCTATTTGCCATTTGATTAAATTGATGGTTTAAGAGGGCAAAGTCACCATCACTATCATGGGGAAGAACAATACTAAAATCATTGTCCATAACTCTTTCGGCGGCCATGGACACCTTGGTAATCTTGGAATAGATTTTAGAATATTCTCCTTTTATAAGAAGTAGTAAAGGAATTATAAATAGTAGGGTTAATAGTCCTAGTTTTAATATTGTATTTATATATAAACCTTTTAAGGTAGGTTGCTCAAACAGACTCATATCTTGGGTGTATCCGTATTTTTCTAATATAGTGCGTCCTTTATTGATTTCTTCATTTGTAGCTTCTTTGGTGACTATATTTACAAGTTCATCTTCTAGTTCTGGATAAGAATGCAAAGCCTTGCCTATCATGGCTATATTTTTCTGGCTAATCGCTCTATTAATGACAATTAATTCATAGCTAGTAAGTGTAAGGATAAGTAAGGTAAAAATAAATTGCAGAATTAAGAGTTTAAAAACTATACTTTTAAACTCTGGGTTTTAAAATAACCTAATCATATTGAATCCCTTTCTATAGTTATTGAACATCACAGTCCCATCTATAGCCAACCCCTCTTACAGTTTTTATATATGATGGGCTGCTAGGCTTGTCTTCAATTTTTTCTCTAAGTCGCCTTATATAAACTGATAGGGTATTGTCATCAACAAATTCTCCATCAATATCCCATAGGTATTCTAATATTTGCCCTCTAGTAAGGACTTGATGGGGATGTTTGATAAAAGCAAGTAAAAGTCTATATTCAATAGGTGTAAGGATAATTTCATTATCATTTTTTGTAACCTTTCTAGATTCTGGGCTAATCTTAATATCACCTGATACAAAATAAGCGGGCTCTTTTTGTTGTGATGTTTTATGCCGTCTTAGCACTGCCTTGATTCGAGACATAAGCTCCATGACCCTAAAAGGCTTTATTATATAGTCATCTCCACCAATATCAAGCCCTAGTACAATATTGACTTCCTCATCATAGGAGGTTAAAAATATAATAGGTATATTTGAATGTTTTCTAATATATCTACAGAAGTCATAACCGTTGCCATCTGGTAACATTATATCCAATATAATAAGGTGGAACTGGGCCTGATTTAGTGCTTTTGTTGCAGCTTCAATTGTGTTGGCCCATTCTACGCCAAAACCTTCATTTTCTAGGGCATATTTCAGTCCTATAGCTAAGGTGCTATCATCTTCTACCAAAAGTATATTTATCATGGGAAATTCTCCTTAAACTTTGATGGTAATTAAATTATACCCACTCTATGCCTTTAAAAAATCTAAATCTATAATAATATCAAAATTTAGAAAAGACAATACTACTTATTTTTAGTTTGAATAACAGTGGGATGTGTATAATAT
>JAAYKZ010000434.1 GCA_012522165.1 Clostridiales bacterium | reverse complement strand
ACCTATAACAGTACCCATTCCATAATCCTGCACAGCACCGGTTAATACTTCTGAAGCACTGGCACTATACTCATTGACCAATATTACTAAAGGGATTCCTAATGCATCAGCATCTGATTTATACTCAGTTCTCTTACCGCTTCGGCTCTCACTATAAACCACTAAACCTTCTGGTAGTAAAACATCTGCTATCTCCCTGCAAACTTCTAAAAGTCCACCGCCATTACCACGAAGATCTAAAATAAGACCCTTCATTCCATTATTCTGTAATTCTTCTACTGCATTTTTAAAGTTTTTGGCTGCCTGTCCATCAAAACTATATAGCCATATATATCCTATATCCTCATCCAACATTTCATACTCCATGTCGGGAATTTCCACAATATCCCTGCGTACTTCAACTTCCATAGTTTCGCCATCTCTAACTATGGTAAGCGTAACAGTACTTCCAGGTTCGCCAGACTTCATCATGGCTACAGCCTGCTCGTATACACTCCAATCTACCTCTTGTCCATCTACCTTTATAATCTTATCCCCAGTCAGCAAACCTGCCTCCATAGCTGGGCTATTCTTAAATACCTGGAATATCATTATTTGATTATCCTCAGATTTTTCAATTTGAACACCAATACCCTGATAGGTCCCTGAAGTAGCTACGTTAAAATCCTCTAGTTCCTCCTCAGTCAAATAATAGGAGTAGGGATCTTCTAATGCTGCCACCATTCCCTTTAAGGCGCCTTCAAAAAGCTTGTCTCTGTCGGTATCCTCAATATAGTTCTTTTCTATATCTTGCCTAACAGTTTCCAGCTTTTTGTAGTAAGTACTAAGAAGTTGATAATCCTGTTTAGACACAATTATTCTGTCACCATTTTTAATATCAATATAGGTGCTAACCTGCACTGTTAAGAAAGCTGTGAAAAAAGCTGTTAC
The DNA here is from genome assembly GCA_012522165.1 of Clostridiales bacterium. GTDB lineage: Bacteria > Bacillota > Clostridia > Caldicoprobacterales > UBA3941 > JAAYGY01. Next base: position 665 of record JAAYKZ010000434.1, on the reverse strand, counting down.
AAGTATTAGGGCAACTGCTCCCAGTGCAGCTGATTTTTTACTGATCATGCATTTTATCCTCCTAACGCCGGCCTAATTCATATTTCAAATCATATTCTATTATAACACTTATTATTCAGTGGTACAAACCAAAATTGACCATACACAAAAATAAGAGCCCCTTTAGGCTCTTATTTATGGCTAGCACATTTCAAAATCATCTTCCCAGATAGGGTAATGGATCTACCGCAACCCCATTAATTCGCACTTCAAAGTGCAAATGGGGCCCCCTAGAGCGTCCTGTATTCCCCACTACTAAAACAGGCTGCCCTCTTGATACCTTCTGCCCTACTGATACTAATCTGGAAGCCCCATGAGCATAGGTTGTGGTTATTCCTCCTCCATGGTCAATTACTACATAATTGCCATAAGAACTGCTATATGTCGATATTATCACTGTACCGTCTGCAGCAGCTACGGCATTTCTCCCTGCAATTTCTATCCGTTTTCCACCTTCATATTTCGCACCAATATCTATACCATAATGATTTTCTACCTGCCCCGTTACTGGATTAGTCCTAGATCCAAACCCAGATGTAATGCGATAAAAACCAGGCACTGGCCAAGTTAAAGTACCACCAGTTTTACTATCTCCGCTTTGGTTGTCATCCTGCTTGTCATTGCTT
>JAAYKZ010000433.1 GCA_012522165.1 Clostridiales bacterium | reverse complement strand
CCGCTTATTCCGAGGGCAAACAATTCAGGATATTAAGCTTTATCTAGAGTACAGCTCAACAATTAGATGCTCCTGAATTGGTACATCGATGTCTTCTCGAGTGGGCAGAGCAGATACTGTTCCTTCTAGTTTTTCATAATCAACTTGTAGCCATGGTACAACAACTCTGTCTGTACCTTCTCTCAATGCTTTAAAGTGTTCCATGTTTGAAGCGGACTTCTCTCTTACTGCGATAACATCACCTTCATCCACTAAATAAGAAGGAATATTAACTCTGCTACCATTAACTGAAATGTGACCATGCAGCACAAATTGTCTAGCCTGGGCTCTAGATGAAGCAAACCCTAATCTATAGACCACATTGTCCAATCTTCTTTCTAAAAGCTGGAGAAGGTTTTCACCGGTAATGCCCTTCATGCGTTCAGCTTGTTCATAATAGCGTTCAAATTGTTTCTCTAAAACTCCGTATATTCTTCTAGCTTTTTGCTTTTCACGAAGCTGGAGTCCGTACTCCGACGGTTTTCTCCTTCTTTGTCCGTGTTGACCTGGTGCAGTAGGTCTGCGATTAAATGCACATTTATCGGAGTAGCAGCGATCTCCTTTTAAATATAGTTTGGTTCCTTCTCGACGGCAAAGTCGACAAACTGAACCTGTATATTTCGCCATCTATTTACACCTCCATTAAACTCTTCGTCTTTTTGGTGGCCTACATCCATTATGGGGAATAGGCGTAACGTCTTTAATCATGCTAATTTCCAATCCCGCGGCCTGCAAAGAACGAATAGCAGCCTCTCTTCCTGCACCTGGTCCCTTTACATAGACTTCTACTGTTTTTAGGCCATGTTCCATAGCGGCCTTGGCAGCAGATTCAGCAGCCATCTGTGCAGCGAAGGGTGTGCCCTTTCTTGAGCCTTTAAAGCCCAATGCACCTGAGCTAGCCCATGAAATAGCATTTCCGGCCGTATCGGTAATAGTAACTATTGTATTATTGAAAGTTGAACGGATATGTGCAGCACCACGTTCAATATTCTTCTTTTCACGGCGTCTTCTCGTTCTACGTGCTTGCTTTTTAGCCATTCATGCCCCTCCTATTACTTCTTTCTACGAACCCCAACGGTTCTCTTAGGTCCCTTACGGGTTCTTGCATTTTGTTTTGTGCTCTGTCCGCGGACAGGCAAACCTCTTCTATGTCTAATCCCACGGTAACATCCAATCTCAATTAGACGCTTTATATTAAGAGATACTTCTCTTCTTGCGTCACCTTCTACTTTAACGTTTCTATCAATATATTCCCTAAGCTTGTTAACTTCTTCTTCGGTTAAATCCCGAACTCTTTTATCCGGATCTATACCCGTTGCAGCTAAAATTTCATTGGATTTTGGCCTGCCTATTCCATAAATATAGGTTAGTCCAATCTCAACCCGTTTATCTCTAGGCAGATCGATACCGGCTATACGAGCCATCACTACACCTCCATACTAATGATTATTCCATATTTTTCATAGGTTTAAACCATGGAATCTAGAATACTATTTATATTAACCTTGTTTCTGCTTATGTCTAGGATTTTCGCAGATAACCATAACTCTACCTTTACGCCTAATAACTTTACATTTTTCACAAATTGGTTTAACAGACGGTCTTACTTTCATCCCATTACCTCCTTATCACTTACCTCGCCAAGTAATCCGACCTCGGGTCAAATCGTAGGGCGATAGTTCTACCGTCACCTTATCCCCCGGCAATATCCGGATAAAATTCATACGAAGTTTACCAGATATATGGGCTAATACCTTATGCCCGTTTTCTAATTCAACCTGAAACATGGCATTGGGCAATGCTTCTACAACTGTACCTTCAACTTCAATGACATCCTCTTTGGCCAAACAATTCACCCTCCTTTTATTCATATCCCAAGACTTTCTAAACTCTTGCGTATCTCCGCATCAAGCACTCTTTGTCCCTTTAATAGTTTTTCCCTTATATTATCTAAATAGTTAGGCTTTAGTTCAACATGCTTGAGCTT
>JAAYKZ010000432.1 GCA_012522165.1 Clostridiales bacterium | reverse complement strand
ATCATATAATAATTGCAATTAATAGGTGAATTTATCCAATTCCTTGATGATTATACACAGATTTTAAGGATTTTCTGATTATACAGTTATTTTTGGGGTACAAATATCTAAATATTATAATCTACTAAAGAGGGGTGTGGTACAAATTGATGTGGAAAGATAACTACAAAATTGGTGTAAACTTAATTGATGAACAGCACAAGGAGCTTTTCCGCCGTGTATGGGAATTTACCAGGATTATAAGAAGTAGTGAAAATTGGGAAAATAGGATAGAACAAGTAAAAAAGACTATGGACTTTATGAAAGATTATGTTATAATCCATTTTAATGACGAAGAAGCCTATCAGGAGGAGATCAATTATCCAGACATTGAACTACATAAACAGGCCCATGCTAAATTTAGGGAGGGAATTAATCAATATGTAGAGCTTTTTGAAAACGAGGGGTTCACTGAGGAAAAGATCCAAGAATTTGGGGGTAAGCTTATGACCTGGTTGATTGTGCATGTAGGCAAAATGGATCAGCAGATTGGAGAATATGTAAGAAGCCAAGGAGGACAAGCTAATGAAAGTTGAATATATAAATCCATTTTACAAAGCTACCAAGGATATTTTTAAACTAATGCTAGACATTGATCCCCAAAAAAAGGATTTAAAAGTAGTAGAAGATATGATCCAGGCCAAGGAAACCAGTGTACTGCTAGGTATAACAGGAGATTTACAAGGCGGAATCATGTTTAGTTTTCCTATGGATATGGCCCTGGAAATGATAAAGATCATGTCCGGCATGGATTTAAATGTAATAGACAGTTTTGCATCTTCTGCACTAGGCGAAATTGGAAATATTATAGGTGGTAATGCACTAACAGAGCTGTCAAAAAACAATTACATATGCAATATTATTCCACCCCAGATTTTTGTAGGTGAACATAGATCCCTCTCCTTAGCTAATGAAAAGGCACTGTTGCTTACCTTAACTACCCCTATAGGTGACTTTGATTTAAGCATTTTTCTAAAAACGGGACAGTAAATCTGTCCCGTTTTCCTGCCTAGTCTATTTCATATTCAATAATTTTTCCTGTATAGGCATCTATTTCTATTTTATATTTCTTACCCTTGGCCTTTACCTCTACTTCGTACTCATCATCATCGCTTTCAAATTCTACTATGGTACCGCCACCTGTGAGTCTAAGAGCAATGGTTTTAGCCTGATCAGCTGATATTCTTGCTTTATCCCTATCATCCATGTCATCGTCTCTATGGTCATCTCTGTCATCCATATCATCCCAGTCGTCCCAGTCATCATCTCTTTCAAATTCTATGATTTCACCGGTGTATGCGTCCATCTTAATTTCATACTTTACTCCATCTGAAAGGATTTTTATTTCATATTCAGGTCTGTCATCATCATAGAGGTCATCTAGCTCAAGCTTAATTATCTCACCCTGTACCTTTTCAAGGGCTATTTTCTCTGCCTCTTTTCTTGAAATTATGTTTTTGTCCTCTACTCTTTTTTCTTCTCTATTAAAATCTTCAGCTGCTATTACTGTAAAGAGCTTTTCAATTGGTATATTCTTCTCCTGGCTGTAGCGAATAAGTTCTTTTACTGTCATTGAACCAACCTGTTCTACTGTCAGGCTTTCATTAAACTCCTCAAGTTTCTGTGCAGCAAGCTGTACCCCTGTCTGCTTATCACCTTTACTGCTCTTGGCTATAGCCTGATTGAGGATTGTTGCTTCAATCTGCTTATTCTCTAGCATTGAAGCTATTGCTCTGTTTACCTTATCAACAAGCTTGCTATCAACACTATCATCAGCAACGGTTATCATAACAAAGTTATCTTCTCCGCCTTTTATATGTCCTGTAAGGATCATAAGATCTACTAGATCATTTACTACTCTTTCCAGGTTTTTGTCATTGGGCTTAAAGTCCTTTAATAGCTCTTTTGCATCAGAGTTTAAGGGATTGATTTCTACTACTCTATCTAGCCTGTTGGTAACTATCTCAATACTGGGATTTACGTCCATGGTTAGGGAGTTTGCAGGCTGTACTAAGATATAACCCCCTGCAACTAAAGATATTATTAAAATTGAAAGTGTTATAAAAATTTTGTTTTTCATTAATAATTCCTCCATTTTTTCTTTATTTACTAGGTTAACTCCTGATAGTCTATTTTTATTGCATGCTTTTTAAAAATTTTTTAGTCATCCACTTCCACCTTTAGGATAGTTCCTGTTTTTGCATCTATAATAATCTCATATTCCAGCTCACCCACTTCAATCTCTACCTCATACTCTAAATCATCTTCATCAATATCAAAGTCAGTAATGGTTCCCTTCACTACCGAAAGGGCTATTGACCTTGCCTGATCAGGTGAAATTATTTCATCAGTCTTTTCAGGTTCTTGTTGAGGCAGTAGTGGTTCAACTTTCTCTAAATCTTCAGAGTCAATTATCTTATCAAGCTCCAGCCTCATACCCTGGCTTAACCTTACCAGTTCACCAATGCTTAAGTTTACTAAAGCTTCAGTCTTTAGCTCCGGATTTAAAATAATCATATTTCTAATAAAGGTCATCTTGCTAACTGATATTCCATATTCCTTTGCATACCTTTCAATTGTAGATGTATTGTCTAGTTTCTGTGCAAGGACTATAGGTTGCAGCTCTTTGGCCTGAAGATGTTCATGGATTTTTTGATCAAGGTTTCGTTTCTGCTCCTCTGCCCTTTCTTGATTATTGTTAAAGACTGATAGTAGAAGAAACTCCTCGCCCTTACCTAGATAGTTATCTCTTATCATCCTATCAAGAATCTCCTCTGTAACCTGGTATACCGTTTTTCCTTTATACTCTATACCTTCCACAATCCTCTGTCCATCTATATTGTCCGCCTTTAGATTTATTACCTTATCCTGCCTATTGGTAACTATCTCAATACTGGGATTTACATCTAGATAGACATGGCTATCTGGCATTTGGGTCATATACTGCCAGCCAAAGAACATAAAGAGAAACATTGCTGCAACTGAGACATAGGACATTAGCTTTCTAAAAGAAGGCATCGTTGCTGTATCCTGTCTTGTAATACCATCATGCCTTAGCATCTTGGTCCTTGGCTGCTGCTTTATTTTATCTAAAATATCTATTGGTGCCTGATCCACCGTTCTCTTGAGGCTTTCTAGTATCTGCTTTTCATTCATGGCCTGGCCTCCTTTCCTTCTAGGTACTTCCTAAGTTTCTTAAGGACTCTATGATATTTTGACAGTGTAGTGGATAGCTTAAGCCCAAGACTTTCTGCTATCTCCTTGTGTTTCATTCCAGATACTGCGTATAGCATTACAATCTCCCTTTCCTCTTCAAATAAGAGGGATAAAACTCCTTCAAGAACTATGCGGTCATTTATATCTGTCACATAGGAGAACCGTTTGTTATCTGAGATCTCCCCAGGCTCTAAGGATATATTCCTTTTTTCCTTTCTAATATTAGAATAATGAAGGTTTCTGGCAATGGTAAACATCCATGCCAGAGGCTTTCCCATGGGTTTATACAGATGGGCGGCCGAAAGAACCTTCACGTAGGTATCCTGCATAAGATCCAGTGCCCTTTGGTGATCCTTTGTAAGAGAAAGGGTAAAGGCATACATTATCCTTTCTGTAACCGCATACAGCTCATCCAACGCAGTCATATCATCCCTTGCAATCCTTTTAAAAAGGTTCTCATTTATCTCTATTTTGTTGTTGTGACTATTTCCAGAGTCTTCCTCATAGACAAATGTATATATCAGCATCTTTTTTAGCTCCTTTGATAGTATAACTATTAGGGACTAGATTTTATTGCATAGAAAAATAAATTTTTTTGGCTTTTATAATTATGCCCAATAATAAGCATTGTGAATTATCTTATGGATAGCAGCTACTCAATCTCAATAATTTTGCAAAAAGTAACTGTTATAAAATAATCACTGAACAAAAAATAGAGCTGACTACAAGAGTCAGCTCCAACATATCTATCTCAAAGCTTTACCATAGATTACAAATTATACTGCATATTTTTTCATTCTACGCAATCTGTTTACCGTCTCCTCATCTAGCTCCAGCTCACAGCTTTTCATTGCCTGTTCCAATTGTTCTAAGTTGCTGAAAGATACTATTGCTTTTTTATACCAATATATATCATCCCTAAAACATATTAATAAAAATAAAGCCTTACACCTCACAAACGGAGGTATAAGGCTTGACCAACAAACATTACCAAACTTTCATTACCAGACTTTGATATAGTTCTTGCCTTTTTTCAGAAGTGAAATTGGCCCTAGAGGTCCCTTTTCGGGTTTCTCATTGTCTAGCATATCGGTATCCAGTACCATTTCACTTCCGTCGGGATTTTCAAACTCAGCGTCAACAATGCGTACCCGCTCTAATGTGCTGGTTGAATGTATTTCACCTTTTATCTCTTCGAAGCTGTCTGGCAATTCGCAGGATAGGTAAACCTCGTCCCCTTCTTCCACTATGCTGAACTTTGGATCAAAATCTTCTTCTACCAGCTTATCCTGCTCCCTCTCAAAGGGCTCTGCTCCATTGAAGTAAGCATTATTGTTGATATAAACAGGTTGTTCTACTGCGTAGAATGTATTATGATCTCCGTGCTCCTTATGAACCTCTTCAATGATCTCTTCTAAGGATGTATTATAGCCCTTATAATGAGAAGTTCCAACACCTTCTAACCCTTCTGCTCCTATGAAGATATTGTTGTAGAAGCGGTCATCCCCTCCATAGATAAAGGAAAAGCCTTTAACTTGAGTACTATGGGGCAGGTGATATTGGGTAGAACGATCCAATATTTTTTGGTGTACCATCTTTCCTGCAATTAGATTGTTAATATAGGCTCCACCTTGGGACATAT
>JAAYKZ010000046.1 GCA_012522165.1 Clostridiales bacterium | reverse complement strand
TGCTGAGCTAACGTGGCTTGTTCATCTTTAACCTGATCCAATAATTCCCTAGTCTTAGTTATATCTTGATTAATTTCTTCTGCTTCTTGCCTATGTTTATCAATTTCATCAGCTAATACCAAATTTGAAGAAGAAAGTAAAATACCTAATACACAAATCCATACCACAAAACGCCTCACAATAACACCCCTCTTAAAAATTTAAATAGCTATGCTTTAAGGTATCTTCTAGTCGAGATTATGCTAGCTATTATCCCAACACCACATCCCACTAGTAAGAAAGCCAAACCTAAATCATATATCATTTTTTCTATAGGCAAGAGTTGAAATAAGTTTAAAAAGCTATAGCTTCCCATCATTTGCCCTGCTCTATTGAGCAATAAATTATACCCACCTATGACCAGTGCCCCCGCCAGTATAGCAGCAATAACACCCAAAGTAAAACCTTCTATAATATAAGGCCAACGAATATAGCTATCCGTAGCACCTATATACTTCATTATACTTATTTCTCTACGTCTGGAATAAACGTTAATTCTAATAGTGTTATTTATAATTATCATGGCTATTACTATTAGCATCAACATTAGCAGCAGTCCCACCAGTCTAGTAGCTTTCACTATTTTGCTAATAGATTCCACTACTTCCCGACTATAGTTTACCTTGTCTACTTCAGGAATCTCATTAACAGAGGAAATAATACCATCAACATACTCGGGTTTCTGAATTCTGAGTATAAGCTTGTCCGGCAATGGGTTATTATTGCCTTCATAACCTTCAAGAAGATCTCCTTTTTCTCCTAATTCCTTTTTCCATTGGGCTAACCCTTTTTCTTTGGGGATAAATTCCACCTCATAAACACCATGGATTTGCTCTATCTGGCTTACAATCGATCTAGATTGATTACTGCCAACATCTTTTTCCAAAAACACAGTTATTTCAATCTTTGATTCTAGGCCTCCAGCAATATGTTCAAGATTAAAAGCTAATATTAATACAACACCTAGTATAAATAAGGCTGACATTATAGCAACAATGGATGCAATGGACATTACTCTATTACGAAAGATATTGCGCAATGCTTCTTTAAAAAAAAACTTAAAAGTTCTGAGCTTCATCTATGTAGCCACCCTTCTCCACGTCCCTAACTATTACTCCCTTTCTAAAGGTTATAACTCTCTTTTTCATAGCATTGACAATATCACTGGCATGAGTAGCCATTATAACCGTAGTCCCTCTATGGTTTATCATATTTATTAGTCTCATTATATCCATTGCTGTCTCTGGGTCTAGGTTGCCAGTAGGTTCGTCAGCTACTAAAATAGACGGATTATTAACTATAGCTCTAGCCAAAGTTGCCCTTTGCTGTTCTCCCCCAGACAACTGATGGGGATATGAGTTAGCTTTAGATGCTAAGCCTACCATGGCTAGGACATTAGGAACCTGTCTTCTTATATCTCTTTCCCTTGCTTCTACAACTTCCATAGCAAAGGCTACATTCTCATACACGGTCTTGTCAGGTAATAATCTAAAATCTTGAAAAACCACACCCAGATTCCTTCTATAGAAAGGTATTTCTTTCTTTTTTAGCTTGGTTATATCCCTGCCGTTGACAATAATCTCTCCCTGGGTAGGTTCAATTTCTCTTAATAATAATTTTATAGCAGTAGTTTTTCCAGCTCCACTAGCTCCAACTAGAAAAACAAATTCTCCGCTGTTAATAGTAAGGTTTATATTAGATAAAGCTTTTGTGCCATTTTCATATATTTTTGTAACACTCTTAAATTTTATCAATCTGAACACTCCCGATCCTGTCTTTCTAGCATCATCATAATTTTGAATGTTACTGCATCATGGAAGTTTCTTAGATCAAGCCCTAGTGACTTCTGAATCTTATCCAATCTATAAACCAAAGTATTTCTATGGATATATAGTTGCCGTGAAGTTTCACTTAAGTTTAGATTGTTTTCAAAAAATTTTTCAATAGTTGCAATCATTTCGTCATTTAAAACTTTGTTAAATTCTCCATGAAATATATGTTTATAGTATTTTTCACTTATATTCATAGGAACTTCACTAAGAAATCTTTCTAATAACAAGGTATCATAATAAAACACTCTACTGTTAGATCCATATATTCTTCCTACATCTATAGCTTTTATTGCCTCTTTATAGGAATCACGTATTCCATAGATATTATTTTTGACTTGACCTATACCAACATATGATTTCACTGAAGTTTCACTTAATATGGTGTCTTCTATAGCTTCTCCCAACTGTATTAAGTCTGACTCGTCCATTTCATCTATTACCGTTTTAACCAATCCTACTGTTTGACTGTCTATAAGGACAAGAAAGTCTTCCATATTCTTAGGGAATACATTTATCATTACCTTATGAATTTCAGCAACTTCCATACCCTGGGTCCTAATTACAAAAACACACCTTGGAGTTATTGCATCAATGTTATATGATCTTACAGCTTCTTGAAACTCTAAATCGGATATCTGTCCCAACATTGCAGCGCATATGGTATCCTCTCTATCCATCCTCTGTGTAGCAGATTTAAGGTAAAGCTCTATAAGGGAAATTACCAATATACAATAGTTTCTGACAATTTCGTTAGTTCCCACCATAGATAAGTAATATACACGATTAAAGTTTGTGTTAAATTTCATATAGGTTCGTCCATCATAAGTAAACTTATTAGTTTTTTCAGTGGCACCTCTGGTCTTAATAGAAGAATCTTGTTTCCCGATTCGAGTTGTATCGCTACTTGCAACAATTGTTCCATCAAAATTGATAATATCTGCATCAATCTGAATACTGTTTACTATTTTATTTAAAACCTTTTGCATGCGCTTTTCTATTTGCATTTTTTCACCCATTTCTTTATTCCTAGATGTCTTTCTGGGTCTATTTCGTATATAACCTTATACAAATATAAGTATACATAATTTTTGACACTTTATAAAGAGGGAATTTTGTCCTATTAAAAAAGAAGCAGAAATACTATTTAAAATAATATTTCTGCTCCTATTTACAAAATCCTTCTTTTTTTGTCTAAAAACTAATATTCTTTAAGACAATTTGTCATTTATCTTTCCAATAGAGCCTCTTCGGTCTCTTTGTCGAAGAAGTGTAGTCTATTGGTATCTAAAGCAATCTTAATAGTGTCACCTGCTCTAGCAGTGGATCTAGGATCAACTCTAGCTGTCATGTCGGTACCTGCAACATTGAGATATAGATAGGTTTCAGAACCCATCAACTCTACAACGTCAACATATGCCTTAACTGTACTATCAGCTGCACTTTGTAGGAAGATTTCCTCGTCATGTAGATCCTCAGGTCTGATACCCATGATTACTTCTTTACCGATATAGGAAGGATCCTTTAATTTCTTAACCTTTCCTTCAGGAATTCTGATTTTATTCTCTCCGAATACTGCGTATACAGCATCGTCTTCCTTAACCAAGGTTACATCTATAAAGTTCATTTGAGGACTTCCAATAAATCCAGCAACGAAGAGATTTACGGGATAGTCATATAGATTCTGAGGAGTATCAACTTGTTGTATAAATCCATCCTTCATAACAACGATTCTGGTACCCATAGTCATGGCTTCAGTCTGGTCATGGGTTACGTAGATAAAGGTGGTCTGTAGTCTATTATGAAGCTTGGTAATCTCTGTTCTCATCTGAACCCTTAACTTAGCATCTAGGTTAGACAAAGGTTCGTCCATCAAGAAAACCTTAGGCTCACGAACAATAGCACGACCTAGAGCAACCCTTTGTCTTTGTCCTCCTGATAGAGCTTTTGGTTTCCTGTTGAGCAGATGCTCGATGTCCAAGATTCTTGCTGCTTCTTTTACACGACGGTCAATTTCTGCTTTAGGAGTTTTTCTCAATTTCAATCCAAAAGCCATGTTATCATAAACTGTCATGTGAGGATAAAGCGCATAGTTTTGGAAAACCATTGCAATATCTCTATCCTTAGGGGCAACATCGTTCATTAGTTTATCACCAATATAAAGTTCCCCTTCAGTAATTTCCTCTAGCCCGGCAACCATTCTCAATGTAGTAGATTTTCCGCATCCAGAAGGTCCTACTAGAACAATAAATTCCTTATCAGCTATATCAAGATTAAAATCGCTTACAGCTGTTACTCCTCCTGGATATACTTTATAAACATTCTTTAATGTTACACTTGCCATTAATATCCCTCCATTTTTTTATTTGGCATCATAAGATGCAAATCAAGGGTTCTTTCTAATATACTACAATTATATCTTTATAGGGACAATCTGGCTATAGCTATTATTAACAAAAAACATGGCTATTTTTTTTAAATAATTGCATAAAGTTATATAAGTATTTACATTTTATGGATGGTATGTGTAATAATATAATTATTCTATCTAGAATAATTATATTATTACAATTTTTATTTATGAATAACCCGCCGAAGACAAATATCTATATCGGCGGGTTATTTAGCAGTTAGTCTTGGTATTTAATTGCTTCAGTAGGACAGCTTTCTACTGCCTCCTCTACCTCATCTGTAAGCTCCTCTGGAATCTCCTGATCGATGGCTTGGGCTTTGTCGTCATCATTCCAAGAAAATACATCGTCGCAAATACTTATACACAGCCCACAACTTATACATAAATCCTGATCAACATATACCTTCAAGACCATTCCTCCTAAGTTTGTTTTTTAATTCATACCACTATCCTGTGCATCAAAACAAAAATTATACTTGATCTGCTATTTTATAACTCTCAAATTTTCCATATGTTATAGGATCTAGCTCAGCAAAAATAAAAATACCATCCTCTCTATACTCTTCCTTTATCACCTGGCCTTGATCATGAATTTGTGACAATGCCTGTCCCTCGGTGTAAGGAATCAGCAGTTCAACTCTACGTCTTTTGATGGGCAGATTTTCTGTTATAGCTTCAACAAGTTTATTTAAGTTGACTTTATTAGTAGCTGAAACATAGACAACAGGCTTTTTTACAGGCAGTATTAATTGCTGTTTTTCATCTAATAAATCCATTTTATTGTAAACCGTTATAATAGGCTGGTTACAACCTAATGAATCTAATAATTCTTCTACTACGGTTATCTGATCCATCAGATTTGGCGATGCTGAATCCACTACATGAAGTAATAGATCCGCATAGGTTGCCTCTTCCAAAGTAGACTTAAAAGCTTCCACCAGATCATGGGGCAGCTTATTTATAAATCCTACGGTATCCACTAGAAGTGCCTGTTGGCCATTAGGCAGCTCAATAGATCTGGATACAGGATCCAAAGTAGCAAACAGTTTGTTTTCAACTAACACACTACTACCGATTAAGGCATTCATCAAGCTGCTTTTACCTGCATTGGTGTATCCTACCAGCGCTACTACTGGAATCCGATTTTTCTGTCTTCTTTCTCTAAGTGCCTGACGTCTATCTTTCACTTTTTCTAGATCTTTTTCTATCTCTCTAATACGTCTGTAAATATGTCTACGATCAGTCTCTAGTTTTTTCTCTCCAGGACCTCTAGTGCCTATTCCTCCACCCAATCGGGATAGGGCTATACCCATTCCTGTAAGTCTAGGTAACCTATATCTAAGCTGAGCTAATTCTACTTGAAGTTTACCCTCTCTAGATATTGCCCTTCTAGCAAAAATATCGAGAATAAGGGCAGTTCTATCGATAATCCTGAGCCCTATTATGTTTTCCAAATTACGAATCTGCGATGCAGTTAATTCATCATCAAAGATTACTAAATTTGCATTATTGGCCCTACATAATAAAGCTAATTCTTCTGCTTTTCCTTTTCCTATGTAAGTGGATGAATCAGGCACCCTTCTACTTTGTATCACCTTACCTACAACTACAGCACCAGCTGTGTTTGCTAATTGTTCTAATTCATTTATGGAAGCGGCACCTTCTCCATCACTATCCAATCCCACCAATATTGCTCTTTCTTGTTCATCTTCTATTACTTCTACTACTTTTTGATGTTGAATTTCTTTGTCCCTTTGATATATATGATCCATCAAGGTACTACTACAAAACTCCTCTATGGAAAGAGGCCCTTCAATGGTAATTTCCTCATGGCTTCCAGGAGGATTGATAAATGCTGCATATCCTTGGTTATATCTCCCGTTCTGTACTCCAATAGCGGCCATAGCATCCATTCTCATATTCATCAAAGAATTTAAGTCCACCCTAGATAATCTACCACTGCTGCCAGGGTGAGTATGAATACATCTTATACCATTAAGCCTTGTCTCACTCCTACGCATTCTCATATATGGCAAGGATACTTGACCAACATTCCCCACCGATACATCTAAAATATCACCTTTACGATCAATGTATATAGAAATTTCTCTATTGATATTTGCTGTTATCCTGCAAAGAATGTCTACCAATTCAGGAGTACAGAAAACATCTTTAGGTACTTCCATTACATATATGGACTCCAATTCTTCAATGAGAGCTTTTGATAGTCCTTCAATATTTCCTTGTACCACGCTGCACCTGCTATAAAGAGCTAACTTTCTATCATTATACTACAAGATACAACTATCTCAAAATATCATTTTGTCCTCCATAGCGTGGCTTATTCTTTATGAAACTATAACTTGACTCAGGCAATGAAGTCTCAAAACATGATGAGATTATTTATACAAAATTTTTAAGAGGCCTTATTTAGGCCCCTTTAATTTATGAACTATCGACTAAAAATATTTCTTTGATTCTAAGTACTCTTGAACTTTCATTAATGCTTCTCCGAATCTTTGAAAATGAACAACTTCACGTTCTCTAAGGAATTGTAATGGTTCTATAACGTCAGCACCATCTGCTGTCCGAATCAGATACTCATATGTTGAACGGGCTTTTTGTTCAGCTGCCAAGTTTTCATAAAGATCGGTTACAGGATCTCCCTTTGATTGAATGTATGCTGCTGTAAATGGATTTCCCGCAGCTGATTGAGGATATACTCCACGGCCATGATCAACAAAATAATCTGCTGCACCTGCTGCTTTAATCTCTTCTGGACTAGCACCTTTCATTAGCTGATATACCATAGTTCCTACTATTTCAAAATGTGCTAACTCTTCTGTACCAATATCTGTTAATAACCCTTTAGCTTCAGGTATAGGCATGATATAACGTTGAGAAAGATATCTAAGTGATGCTGCCAACTCACCATCAGGACCACCATACTGGGTTATTATCAGCTTTGCCATCTTGGGGTTAGGGTTTTTAATTCTCACAGGATACTCTAATTTTTTTTCATATATCCACATGTAATTATTCCTCCCTTTAATCTAATTCCCATGGCCAAGGCTCATTTATCCAAGCCCAAGGATATTCACTGACAGCGGTACCAAAATTACTCAAGGGACCGTACCGTCGTTGGTATTCATCCTTTAAGGCCATTAATTGTTTGGTATAGGAATTGTAATCATTCAATGCTTTTTGATCATCGGGATGTGTATCCAAATACAAATTTAGCTCTATAGTCATAAATTCAATTGCACGAATTTCATCTAAAAGGCGAGCTCTTTCATTATTTTTCACAGATCTCATCCTCCTTTATATGCCTTTCCTGTCATGGTAAGGATAAGGACTATATAATTCAGGAAACATTGTTCCTTTATCTAATGCTTCTTTTGGGGGAAAACTTCTTGTATACCTTTGATAAATAAAATATGCCCGTGCCAACTTGGAATTTGGCGGAAATGGGGGTATATAAGAAGTTATAGGATAATTTTGATCCCAAGGGATGATAGGTTGATTATATGCGTATCCATCTCTCATGTTTACTCCCTCCACATAAATGTTATTCGCTTACATACTATGCAAATAAATGCAAACATGAGCCTGGCCAATTTATCATCCTGTTAAATATTTAACTTTTTATGGTAGATCTGTTCATAATAGCCTATAATCAAAGATTTACAACTGTAAAAAAAGAAAACACCGAATATGCCAACGCATATTCGGTGTCTGTTTTTCACAAAAATTCTTGCCAGCTACCAGTTGTGGGTTCTGGCTTTTTCTTGACTTCGAATAATTGGTCTATTCTAGTCATTTCTAACAGTTTTTGTACTCCAAGTTTAGGATATTCTAAAACCACTTTTCCTCCGCGCTTTTTCATATGCTTAAGAAAGGAAATCAATAAACCTATTCCTGAGCTATCTATAAAATCCACCTTTGAAAGATCCATTACCAATACAGTATCATCTGCATTAATGAAATCATAAACCTGCTTCTTAATCTCATTTATTGTTAGAAAAGATATAGCTCCTTTTGGTTTAACGTATACTGTCTTGTTATCACGATAAATTTTGATAATCAATCCCCCCTTTAGGCTACATACATGTGCGCTTGGGTCAATTAACAAAAATTTGACATTGCCTATACTATACATACACACATTTTTCATTTTTAATCCATCTTTTTAGTATATTTCTTGCATTCAGTAATAGTTCTATTATTTAGAATATTTCTCTATAAATATCTATAATCTCAAAACGTCCATCCTGTTCAATATAATTGAGAACCTTATCCAGTTGTTTTTGGGCATGTGTTGAGGAATTGGAAACACATGCAAGACCTAATCCTGTACGTTGCCAGGTATCCAAATAATTAATCTCTGCTATAGCAACATTAAACTGGTTGCGAATTCTTGTAATAAGGCTATTAAGAATCTGTCTCTTTTCCTTGAGAGATTGTGATTCATATAGCAATAGCTCTATCTCCGCTCCAGCTATAAACATTCTCATTAATTATACACATCCACTCTAAAACCATGAACCATAGGATGCCTTCTACCCATGCCAAAATCTCCATCGCTAAGCTTTATAATAGGGGGAATCTGCCTACGTTTGTACTCTGCCCTGTCAATCATATTTATTATTCTATAAACAGTTTGCCGATCATATCCTTTATTTATAATCTCCTCTAGTGAAACTCTATCTTCTATATACATTTTCAACACCTTATCAAGAATAGAATAGGGGGGTAATGAGTCTTCATCTTTTTGACCTTCCCGTAGCTCAGCAGTTGGTGCCTTGGTTATTATATTATTGGGTATTATCTCATTGTCCCGATTAACATATCTACATAGCTGATAAACCTCAGTCTTTAGGACATCGCCAATAACAGCCATGCCACCACAGGAGTCACCATATAGGGTAGAATAGCCTACAGCTATTTCCGACTTATTGCTTGGACACAACAGTACTCTACCCTCTCTATTAGCTATAAACATTAGCAGATTACCCCTAATGCGGGCCTGAATATTCTCTTCTGCCAAATCGCCATGAATGTCTCCTTCGGGGTTAAATATGCTTAAATACTCATCAAACAAGTTTTCAATGGATATCTCCCTGTATTTAATACCCAAGTTTTTTGCTAATTGCCTTGCATCATCTTTACTCTCTTGAGAGGTATATCTTGAGGGCATCATCACTCCTAGCACATTTTCCCTTCCTAAAGCCTCTGCTGCGATACAGGCTACTAATGCAGAATCTACACCTCCGCTTAATCCCAAGAGGGCCTTACTAAAGCCATTCTTATGAAAATAATCCCTTACTCCATAAACCAGACCATGATATAGCCATGATATGTCCTCTTTCCAGTCTGATAAACTAGGATAGGATTTATCTGTATCGTATATAATCATGTCCTCTTCAAAGGTTTTGCCATGAAGTATTAACTGTCCATCAGCATTGTATATCATGCTGGAGCCATCAAATACCAGTTCATCATTACCCCCTATCTGATTTACATACACAAAGGGGATACCATACTTTTGGGTGTAATGAGCCAGCATTTCCTTTCGAATTTCATGCTTTCCATAATGATAAGGCGATGCTGATAGATTTATAAATATATCAGGATTATGGACATAGAGTTCATCTAAGATATTTCTAGAATATCTCTCATGCCCAAATACATCTTCATCATTCCATATATCTTCACAAATGGATATGCCCAATCTCATTCCCTTAAATTCAATACATTTTACCTCTTTTGAAGGTTGAAAATATCTTGCTTCTTCAAATACATCATAGTTAGGAAGCAAGCTCTTATCTACCCTGCCAATTATTCTTCCATCGCTAATTAAAAGGGCACTATTATGAAGCAAAAATCCATTGCCGTCATCTATAACTGTACCTACTATAACTCCTATTCCTTGAGTATAAGAAATTATCTCCTGCAACGCCCTATCACAAGCCTTCAAAAAGTCATCCCTCAGCAAAAGATCCCTAGGGGGATATCCAGTTAAGCTTAGTTCTGGAAAAACAACCAGATCGCATTTTTTTTCCTTTGCTTTTTCTATATACTCTTTAGTTTTTGATAAATTACCGTTTAAATCTCCAACCTTTGGATTATATTGTGCTATCGCTATCTTCATGTCTTCCTCCATCTAGTCCTAAGATATTTTTGACTGCATGGCTTATTTTATCCTTAGAAACCACAGTCTTATGTACTATGGTTTTGCTCTTTAAGTCCTTTAAACCTGATGGAATCTCCATCCCGGATATAGATTCCAATATTTCAAGTCCTTCAAACTCATCCTTATCTTTGATAGATTCTGGCCCTAGAATAGCCCGCAATACGTCTTCATGAAACTTAAAGGGGCTAGCAGTAGATACAAGTAATGTCTTCCTATTATCACCAGTTGCCTCTTTATATTCATCATACACCCATTTTCCTACTGCGGTATGGGGATCCATAATATAATCATATTGGTTGTATGTATCTCTAATAGCTGCCAGAGTCTGTTCTTCGTTGGCATACCCTCCCCATAAATGGGATTTCAACTTTTTATAACTTTGGTCATCTAGTTTATATTGCCCTATTTCCTTTAAATCCTGCATCCATTTTCTAACTTGTTCATCCTGCCTACCACACAGTTCGAATAGCAATCTCTCCAAATTGCTAGATATTAGAATATCCATAGAAGGCGAAATAGTTCTATAGAATTCTCTATTTATATTATATACTCCAGTGTTAATAAAATCCGATAATACATTGTTGCTGTTAGAAGCACAGATAAGCTTGCCTATAGGAACACCTATATTCTTCGCATAATAAGCAGCTAGGATATTACCAAAATTACCTGTGGGAACCACCACATTGAATTCATCGCCGTCTTCTAAGGCCTGGCTATTTATTAAATCAATATATGCCGATACATAATAAACTATTTGAGGAACTAGCCTACCCCAATTAATGGAGTTGGCAGAAGAAAATTTCTTACCATGCTTATCTAAACTTCTGATAAACTCTCTATCTGTAAAGATGGTTTTTACCGCTGTCTGGGTATCATCAAAATTGCCTTCAATTGCTACTACATGTACATTCTTTCCTTCCTGAGTCACCATCTGCAGTCTTTGAATATTGCTTACTCCACCATGGGGATAAAATACTACAACCTGGGTGCCATCTACATCCTTAAATCCTTCCAAAGCTGCCTTCCCTGTATCTCCTGAAGTAGCAACTAGGATAACTATCTCCTTATCATCACCCGTCCTAACTGCCGCAGTGGTCATTAAATGAGGCAGAATCTGAAGGGCCATATCCTTAAAGGCATAGGTGGGACCATGCCATAACTCCTGAATAAAAAGGTTACTATCTAATTTGACTAAAGGGGCTATCTCAGGACAGTCAAAATTATCATTTCTATAAGCAGCTGATATTATATTTTCTAAATCTTCTTGGCTAAAATCAGTAAGAAACAAGGAAAGTACCCTATAAGCTCTTTGTCTATAATCCATTTTTCTCATATCTTCTATATCCTGTTTTTTTAACTTAGGTATATATTCCGGCACAAACAAGCCACCTTCTATTGAAATACCTTGCTTGATAATTTCCATAGAAGACTTTTGTAAACTACTATCCCTTGTACTTAAATAAACCATCTTACCATTCCACCATTCTACTTATTACTTTACATTTCTTTCAGTCATTATATCTTACACTAATAGCAACGTCAACATTGATACAAGCTAAAAAATGCCATAAAAAAACTTTCCTAGAATTATTGGAAAGTAACCGTCCGCCAAAGGAAAAGCCAAGGGGTCTGGCGGTCCCTCGGCTTCCCATATACTTCTTTATTTGGACTAGGCAATATATTCCTTTAAGAAGGCAGGAACGCTACTAGGATCACCATTCATAGAAATAACAAATTTAATATTGAATTGTTTAGAGATGCGGTTTATATCTGATAAGAAGCCACCAATACTTGTTATATCTTCATCCAAAAACTCCAATAATCCATCAATATAAATTCTTTCGATATCATAGTTCTGTGCAATAATGCCATTTAAAAAACCATAGAATACCTCCAGGTCCTTAATGTCAAATTCTCTGAGCCTGATGAGTCGTATTCTATGGTTTAACTCAAGCATTCTTCGTCTTTCAGCACTAATAAAAACAATCTCGCCCTTTGCTTCCTCCAAAGCTTTATTGGCCATATTTACTAAAGTTTTGGTTTTGCCGGTGCCCTTGCCGCCGACCACTGCTTGTATCATGTTGACCGCCTCCCACCATATTGTTTTGTATTTGATTGGTAATATTATTATATCATACTACCAATTCCTTTACCAAGTAATATTTATTAATTTTTCGATTTTATACCTTCAATTAGCCTATTATGCTAGTTTAGTATTTTTAATAAAAATAATGGCTATTGATAAGTATGCTTATTAACTTAATTGGCTAAGAAAACTAAGCCAATTATCAATAGCCATTATGATAATACAGTTATTGAATCTAACCATTAGGTTATTATAGCTAATTTTTCTTTTGCTGTCGTTTTCTCTGAGAAGTATTTAAGATTCTTTTACGTATACGAATATTTTTCGGAGTTACCTCTACCAATTCATCATCATCAATAAACTCCAAGGCCTCCTCTAAGGAAAATTTCCGTGGTGGCGTCAAACGCAGAGCTTCATCTGATCCTGCAGCTCGTATATTGGTTGCATGCTTCTTCTTGCATACATTTACTTCAATATCACCCTGACGGTGGTTTTGACCTACTACCATACCCTCATAAACCACTGTACCTGGCTCAATAAATAGGGTTCCTCTCTCTTGAGCATGATACAGTCCATAGGTTACAGCTTCCCCTTGTTCGAAAGCAACCAATGAACCATGCTGTCTAGAGGGGATATCTCCTTTATAGGGCTGATATCCATCAAAAATAGAATTCAATATTCCTTCTCCCCTGGTATCTGTCATAAACTCTGATCGGTAGCCAAAAAGTCCTCTTGATGATATGGAAAACTCTAACTTAACCCATCCTCCTCCACTTTCCTTGATACTTACAAGCTCACCTTTTCTTCTTCCCAGCTTCTCTATCACTGTACCCATATATTCATCAGGTACATCAATGAATACTTTTTCCATGGGTTCGCAAAGCTTTCCATCTATAGTTTTATATATTACAGTAGGCTTGGATACTTGAAACTCATAGCCTTCCCGTCTCATGTTTTCAATCAAGATGGAAAGATGGAGTTCTCCTCTTCCTGATACTACATAAGCATCAGGTGAATCAGTTTCTTCTACCTTAAGACTTACGTCGCTATATACTTCTTTAAAAAGCCTGTCCCTTAAATTACGGGAGGTAACATATTTCCCATCCTGACCTGCAAAAGGACTGGTATTCACTGAAAAAGTCATGGAAATAGTAGGCTGGGATATTTTTACAAAAGGTAGAGGTTCAGGATGCTCTACATCACATATAGTATCGCCTATGTTTATTCCCTCTACTCCTGATACTGCCACAATATCTCCTGCTTCAGCATGATTGGCTTGTACCCTTTTCAGACCATCAAATAAATATAAATTAGTTATCTTTACCTTAGAATGTTCCCCTCCACCATAATTACATAATAAAGCTTCTTGCCCTACACTTACTTGACCTCTTTCTATTTTGCCAATTGCTATCCTTCCAACATAATCATTATAGTCTACAGTAGATACCAGCATTTGAAGAGGAGCTTGGCTGTCTCCTTTTGGTCCTGGTATATATTTCAATATAGTTTCAAAAAGGGGTGTCATATCTTGATCTTGCTGATTAATATCCAAGGATGCCCTACCTTCCTTTGCCGATGCAAATACAAAGGGACAGTCTAATTGCTCTTCCTCAGCGTCTAGATCAATAAGCAGCTCCAACACCTCATCCACTACTTGTTCAGGTCTGGCATCAGGCCTATCTATTTTATTGACAACCACTATCACTGGATGGCCTAACTCCAACGCCTTTGATAGGACAAATCTTGTTTGGGGCATAGGCCCTTCAAAAGCATCTACTAAAAGAAGAACACCATCTACCATCTTTAGTACTCGTTCAACCTCGCCACCAAAATCAGCGTGCCCAGGAGTATCAATAATGTTTATTTTGACACCCCTATATTCAACGGCAGTGTTTTTAGATAGTATTGTAATTCCCCGCTCCCTTTCAATATCATTGGAGTCCATAACCCTGTCTTCTACCTGCTGATTCTGGCGGAAAACACCACTTTGTCGTAACAACTGGTCTACTAATGAAGTTTTGCCATGATCAACATGGGCTATAATGGCTATATTCCTTATGTCTTGTCTATTTTTCATCTTGTATCCTATCCCTCGATTCTATTTAGTTAATGATCTATTAGTAAATTACTCTACATAATCATATAATAATAGTTATAGAAACTGGTCAACTATATCTTTCAATTATCTTTGACTAAAAAATTCTAACACAAAAGCTTTTCATTTGCAAAAAAAAATTAAGCAGGGAATAACCCTGCTCTATACCTCATTAAGATAATTTCTCAATGGACTAACATCCAATTCCTCATATTTATTTAGAAAAGGCAGAAGTTTTGATGCAATTTCCCTTACGCCTCCTGATGTATTAGATTCTATATTGAGAGGCATTAGGGGATCATGAAGGGACATTCGTAGTAGGAACCAACCGTCCCCATTCTCGGCATCGAAGGATACGCGTATTCCTTCATAGTTATCAGGGGCAATTTGCCAACCCTTCGATTGCTGGGCATAGGTCTCTAAATCCTTTAAAATAGCCTGCCCATATTCACCATAATCTTCTACTAGGAGATTCATTCTAAACTCCTTAGCTTCTGCTGGTTCAGCCAGATTCTGGATAAGGGAGTCGATATCCTTGTTCTCATAGATTTTCATCCTAGCCATCTTTATTAAGATAGTAGTTATCAGATATGCTCCATCGTCTAAGAAATAATTTTCTTTTAGAGCACCATGGCCAGAAGTCTCAATGGCTAAATGGCATTCTTGACCTTCCTTGTTAAGTCTAATAGCCTCGTTTATAACGTTCTTGTATCCCCGTTTAAACCTATGATGTATGCCTCCTAACTCCTCTTCAATAAAGGTTTTTAATCCTGTAGAAGTTATAGAATCTGTTACTATTGTAGTACCTGGATGCTTTTCCAGAACAATAGCAGCCATTAGAGCCACCAGCCTGTTTCTATTTATTTCTTTACCATTTCTATCTACGGCTCCAGCTCGATCAACATCGGCGTCAAATATAATGCCAAAATCAGCCTTATTCTCTTTAACCGCTTTTACAATGGCATCCATAGCTTCCTTATCTACTGGATTGGGCTGATGATTAGGAAAAGTGCCATCTGGATCTAAAAATTGACTACCTGTAGTATCTGCTCCTAAAGGTACCAAGACCTTGTCTACATAAAATCCTCCCGCGCCATTTCCAGCATCAACAACTATCTTAAAGCCTTCAAGAGGCTCATCATAATTATTGGGATTATTTACCTCACGGCGAACCTTATCAACCAAACCTTTGGCGTATACGGAAATGAAGTCTACTGCGCTGACACTTCCCTTTGTCTGGGCTGCAGCAAAATCTTTATTTTGAGCTTTTAGAAGAATATCAGTTATATCTTTGCTTTCCAACCCACCTTCTCTGGTAAAAAATTTCAATCCATTTCTATTAAAGGGCAGGTGGCTGGCTGTCACCATTATAGCACCATCATACTCATAACCTGGTGTTACCGTTGTCATAAACATAGCTGGAGTTGATGCCATACCACAATCAAATACCTCTATTCCTACTAGATTAAGTCCTCTAATAGCTGCATCCTTGATCCTAGATGCAGAAAGTCTTGAATCGGTGCCTATGGAAACTCTTAGTTCATTAGGAGCCTTATTAGATTTTTCACTAAGCCATGCTCCAAATGCCGCACCTAATCTTTCTACTACATCATCGGTAAGGTTAACTTCTTGTCCTTCCAAACCTTCAATGGCTACACCTCTAATATCACTACCGTTTTGCAATTCTTTCCAGTGGTTTTTTAACATGTCTTTTTCCTCCGATACTGCTATTTTTATGCTAAATCAACTTTTTTATTTATGTACATATCCGGGAATAATTATAACAGCATATAATTGTAAAATCAATTGTACTGTCTTTTTAATGAAAGGGCATACTGTCCCACTAATACAAGAAGTTAAATTGAGAGTATAAAAAATGCGTACCTTTAGAAGGCACGCATTTTTTATCCATTAACTTTTGTCTATCTTTACTGCATTTCCACCTGGTTTAATAAGTAGGGCTTCAATAGTCCATATATTAGCCCAATTACTACTACACAAATTACTAGCTCGGGAATCAGGTAGCTACTGTTATATACAAGGGAATACACCCAAGGATTCTGCGTTCCGGCATATTCATAGAATACTACAGCACCTGATATCACATGGCTCAAATACCTAACTAAAATTCCCAAAAAGATGCCTACCGAAATGGTGAAATAGTTTTTCCTATTTAAGCCCGCTAAGCCCAAACCCGCAAACGCTATAGGATAATCAAATAATAGGGATATAATATGAAAAGAATACTTAGGCCCTAAAATGAATTGTAAAATCCCATAGACTGCTCCGGCTAAAATCCCTGGCCCTACACCCCAACGAATGGCAAATAGGATTATGGGAATCATAGATCCCGCTGTTACAGATCTCCCTTGGGGCATATGCCATACCACTATGTAGCTTAAAATTTGGGCTACAGCTATAAGCAGCCCTGCCTCCACCAACATTCTAGTCTTATTACGCATAAACATCTCTCCTTTTTTAGGGAGCAAAAAAACTGCACACCAGCATAAAAAGGCATGCAGTTCCTATATCAACTGATTTCCCTACGCTGGCATTACCCAGATCAGGTTTTATGGGTCGAAGTCATACAACTTCCTCTCAGCCGAATTGATTCAGCTCCCCATTAATTTATTTTATTTTGAAATTATATTATCACGTTACTAACTATATGTCAAGTCACCATCATTATATCTATTCTTGAATTATAGCAGGATTTCGTATAAAGGGCTCACTAAACTCTAGATTTCCAAAAGTTTTTACAACTTTACCCTCCACTAAAAACTGAACTTCCTTAACATTAGAAGTATTTGCGGGATCAGTTAATGAGTTAACCATAGCATATAAGGTCATTAAAGTACCTGTGCTTCCCATTTTATTGCCATCTAGCTTTGCTGGCAAATCCACTATCACTCTATTAGTGTTGTTTTCATCCATCCATACCTTTATATCTCCTCTAGATATATCTGCAGGCATTACCGCTTTTTGTCCTGTGCCTTCACGAGGTCCTAATATTAACTCATCTATAATGGTTCTGGCGATCTGTAAATTTTCCCTGCTCATAGCCCTATAATCTGGCACCAGATGAGTAGCATTTTCATTGGCAAAATAAACCTTTATCTTCCTTCCCAATTTATTGGGAAACTGACTAGTAGTTAATGGTTTTTCTAAATCCATACTATACAATGGTGTATCAATATAATTGGCATTTCTATCCTGATAGTATATTTTTACCCCTGATATATTATTTAAACCTGACAAACTATATACAATGGAGCTTAGTATAACTGCTTCCTTATCCTTCATTTCTTCAACCTTATCCTTGATCATTTGAGGATCTGAGTTATTATCTCCCCTAGATGTTACCGTCTGAGTCAAGAAGGGGTCTTTTAGCTCTTTTGAAAAATAAAGAGCTATCACTTTTGAATCCTTATCTTCACTATCAATTAGATTAATATCTAGCAGCTGGGTTCCCTGGGGGAAAACAGGATATAAACCTGTAGATGTTTCTATGGGTCCTTTTATTAATTCTTCAATTATAGCTCTAGCTATGCCCCCATTTTTTACATTTATAGTCCTCACTTCTGACAATAGATACTGACCCCTAAAATCCCTAAAGAATAATTCTCTATTAACCTGTTTAACAGTATTCTCGTCTTTTTGACGATTGCTGGTTGCCAACAGTTCATCAATATTATTAGTTGACTTACTAAGCACACCTAAAGGTTCACCCTCTTGAGTCCCATCACTAGTCAATTCATTCCCATTAATAAGAATCTTAACATATTTTACTCCTTGCCGATCTGTAAGGGTATTTACTAAAGCAGTACGTGCAACCAACAAATCTTCAGCATCCAAAAACTCTTCAGAAAAGTTCACGGTAACTATGTTATCGGTTTGATCTATATCAATAACCCTGGTTTGTCTTGGAATAACTGGATGAAGGTCCTTTGATTCAGGTCCCTTCAACAACTCTACAATTATATCGTTAATAGATAGATTGACACTAGATGTGAATATGCTACGAGTTTCACAAATCAGCTTATTATTTTCCTTATTCCAAAAATATAAGGAAATATTCTGCTGGGTAATAGTAGCTGTATCAGCTTTTTCATCCTCATTATTATTTTCTATCAACAATGAAGAACTAAATTCTTCCTCTTTTTCTAATTCTCCTACATCCTTCTTTATTAAGCCTTCTGGCGCTTTACCAGCTATCCTACATCCAACAAAAATATATATAAACGAAATTGCTATACAAATTAATACTAGCTTTTTCAAAATATCTCCCCCTGTATTATCAACGGAAGTCACTCACAAATCCAGGCAGCTTGACCTTCCAAATATTATCTTCATTTACTACAACAATGGTATCCCTGTGCATATTTTCCTTTTTCCCAGAGGTAAAATTCACGGTATATGATACTGTAACAAACGCCCTTCCGTCTGGTTTGATCTCTTCATCTAATACAAAGTTGTCATCCAACTCAATTCCACTAACTAGAGCTGACCATAAACTAGCCAAATCCTCTTTAGAAGAAAGCTGAGTCTGACTTGCTGTTTCCTTTGACAACAACGAATAAACGGTATCCCAATTGGGTTCACCTAGCAAGCTCTCAAAAACTGTCTCCACTGACTTAGAGGGAGTTAAGATATAGGACCTATCTCTGGACAAGGCCACCATCATTGGTTTGATGGATTGCATATCTTCTAGAGCTTCCAATTCTGGTAAGAATAAAGATGCCAACTCTTCACCCAAATCAGTATAGGATATTGCCCTGTTTTCTATAAGAAATCTTACCTGATCTACTCCTTCTAACTCCGTCAGGGAATTGACAATAGAATAAATGCCAAGCAGCTTCATCTCTGCTTCAGCTTCATCACGCGTTTCTTCTGGGATATCCTCTTTGCCCGGTATACTGGATAAATTAATATTCTCATTAAACTCCTGGCTAAGGTTTACAAATACAGTATCATCCTTACGTGTTACATCTAGTACTCTGACTCCTGGAGGCATTATAGCTACTCGATCATGTTGACTGGGGCCCTTTAATATTTCTTCTACTACTAGCTGCTCCCAGGATTGCTTATCGCGTACAGCTGTCCTAACCTCTGGAACCAAATAGTCAGAATATCTATGTTTAAAGTAAATGGTGATAGTATGCTCCTCTGGTCTAGGGTCCGGATCAATGGATAACACTTTCTCCTGGGCCAGCGAACTATTATCCCCATTATTATCATAATCTCTATCTCTTTCTCCTATAGCACTACATCCAGTAAATAGGATAAGCACTAGTGTCAATATAATTATATGACGAATCCCCTTACCCAATGTCTCACCTCCAGTTGAAGCAGAGTAACATAATAACCTATTATATAATATATATTATAGGAAAGTTAGTTTACAAAAGATTTAAGTAATGTTAACAAATCCATGAATATATGAATTCTAATCTTCTATATTTCCTAAGGGTAAATGTACGAAAAATGTAGTTCCTCTACCTTCCTTACTATCAACTCGTATATTTCCATCATGCATTAGAATGATCTTATGGGTTATGGATAATCCCAGTCCCGTTCCTCCAGTATCCCTGGATCGTGCCTTGTCGACTCTAAAAAATCGGTCGAAGATATGGGGGATATCCTCAGCTGGAATTCCAATTCCTGTATCCGATACTTTAACCACAGCTTCATCATCACCTACATATACATCTACCATTACCCTTCCACCTTCTGGGGTATATTTTATAGCATTATCTACAATATTGCTTATAGCTTGCTGTAGCTTTGAAGCCTCTCCTATAGTTATTATTCCCGGTTCAATTATAGTTTCTAAGGTAATCTCTTTCATTTTTGCAAGGACTCGCAAGCTATTGACAGTCTTATCTACAAGCTCCGATAAGTTCACAGGCTGTTTTTGATCCAAAACTGCTTGGTCATCCATTTTTGCCAAGGACAATAAATCTGTTATGATAGCATTTAGACGATCAATTTCTTTATTTATATCATTTAAAAATTCAATGTATATATCTGGTACATCTCCACCCATGTGAATCAAAGATTCAGCTAAAACCTTAATTGCACTTAAGGGGGTTTTAAGCTCATGGGAAGCATTGGATACAAATTCATTCCTAGCCCTGTCTAGATTCTCTAGCTTCTCACTCATAATGTTAAAGGCCTGCCCTAGTTCGCGGAACTCTCCTCCACCTCTAACTTTGACCCTTTGTCCCAAATGTCCCTGGCTCATCTTCCTAATTACATCAGTTAACGATTTTATTGGCCGGGTTATATAAGCACTGATTCCAAAACTTACAATAATGACCACAATAATAATTATTAAAGAAGACCTAAATAACATGGATCTCATAGCTTCCAATATTTCGCCTACATCAGAAAGAGAGGTGGATAAAATAACTGCCCCTATAATCTCTTGATTTTCATAAGCAATAGGAGCATAGGAATACAATACCCATTTTTGCTTAGTTAGTCCGTTGCCAATAAACAGGGGGGTTGGATCTATATTTTTACCTTGAAGAAGATCATCTATAATTGGATACTCATTTCTGAGATTTCGCCTTAAAAATCCATGCTCACTTAGGTCATTGTAGGAATCAAAATCCACAATACCGTTCTTGTCTAACACTAGAATTCTGGTAGGTTGTCCACCTTCACGATACATAATGTCATTGCCGATCTCTTCAATAGTAAATATTACATTGCCTTTAATATCAGCATCAAGACTAGCATAATCTTTAGCAATAACTTGAGCTACCTGCACTGCATAGGCTCTAAATCGTTCCTGCTTTTCATAAAGCTGTCGATTTTCATATATCTTCAAAACAGATAAATTAGTAACCATAAAACCTAACCCAATTAATATGAGATAGGCAAATGAAATCCTCCAGCGTAAACTGGAGAATATTTTCCTATTTATCGACAAAGTAATATCCCACTCCCCATTTAGTAAAGATATATTCTGGCTGGCTGGGATTCGGCTCTATTTTCTCCCTTAGCCTACGTATATGAACATCTACCGTTCGCAAGTCACCTAAATAATCATATTTCCATACCGTTTCCAGCAATTGTTCTCTACTATATACTTTTCCCGGATTGGTAGCAAACAGCTGTAATAAATCAAATTCCTTTGCAGTCAAATTTACATCCTTACCATCTATGAGCACACTTCGATTGGCAATATTAATGGTCATTTTCCCGACTTTAATAGTCTGATCTTTATTACGATCTTCTACATTATTAGCCCTTCTAAATATTGCTTTGATTCTAGCCTTTAGTTCTAAAATATTAAAAGGCTTTGTAATATAATCATCAGCACCGTACTCTAGTCCTAATATCTTATCCATATCTTCACCCTTGGCCGTCAACATAATGACAGGAACTGTAGATTTCTCACGAATCCTTTGTAAAACCAGAAATCCATCTAGACCGGGAAGCATAACATCCAAAATTACCAAATCAAAGTCCTGTGATTGAAACTTCTCCACAGCTTCTTGCCCATCATAAGCCTCTTCAATTATATAC
>JAAYKZ010000431.1 GCA_012522165.1 Clostridiales bacterium | reverse complement strand
TTCGAGCTTTGCGAACTATCCCGGTTATTCTGGACATTGCCAAAGATATGGAAGAACTTTGTCCCGAAGCCTTACTACTAAACTACGTAAATCCTATGGCTATGAATTGCTGGGCTCTAAATCAAGAAACGAATATAAAAAACGTGGGGCTATGTCATAGCGTTCAGGGAACAGCAGAATTCCTAGCTGGAATAATTGGTGTTTCTATGGAAGATATTTCTTACCTCTGTGCCGGGATAAATCATATGGCGTGGTTTTTGAGGTTTGAAGCCAATGGCAAAGATGCTTATCCCATAATCAGGGAAAAAGCTAAGGATCCAGAAATTTATACCCAGGACGTAACAAAATTCGAGGTACTAAGACATTTTGGATATTATGTGACAGAGTCGAGCTTTCATCTTTCAGAATATGTTCCTTACTTTAGAAAGAGCGATGATTGGATTAATAGAATTCACCGAACACACTCATGGCATAAAGAGTATTATGATGGGATGTATCTACATTGTTGCTTGGACGCAGCCAAAACTCTTCTTGAGGATTT
Source organism: Clostridiales bacterium (assembly GCA_012522165.1). Classification (GTDB taxonomy): domain Bacteria; phylum Bacillota; class Clostridia; order Caldicoprobacterales; family UBA3941; genus JAAYGY01. The sequence continues at coordinate 1,138 of JAAYKZ010000431.1, read as the reverse complement.
GCGCGAAATGGCTGAGGCTTCCTATATTGATCCGAGGAGAAGCAGAGAATATTGTGCAACAATCATTCATTCTATAGAGACGAATAATCCCAACGTTATTAATGGAAATGTAGAAAACAAAGGTCTTATCACTAATCTTCCTGAGGGATGCTGTGTTGAGGTACCCTGTCTTGTAAATAGAAATGGGATTCAGCCTACCTTTGTTGGGAATTTACCATCACAGCTTGCGGCACTAAATCGGACTAATATCAATGTTCAAGAGCTTACTGTAACAGGTGCTCTTGCAGCTGACAGAGAAGCTGTTTATCATGCGGTCATGATGGATCCATTAACGAGTGCTGTTTTAGACTTAGACGAAATCAGACAGATGGTAGATGAGATGTTCGAAGCAGAAAAAGAGTATTTACCAGAGGAATGGAATAAATGAGCCCAAAGAATATTAAATGGATATGAATCGAAGAAGATAGATATGATTTTCTGTGATTGATAATTAGTAATTTGAAAGCCAGATTAATTGAAGCCGGGATAGGTTAAACTGAATCTAAAATTACTACCGCCTATTTAAGCGGGGTAGGAATAACATAGGGAAAGTAGCTTTTACATTAGCTAGCTTGATATTGGCGACAGTAACTAGCCCTCACGGTAGAACAAAAGTGTTAGTTAATGAGAGTATTTCACACATAAAGGCGGTTTTCTAGGGAATCCTTTTTGCTAAAGCCGGGGAAGAATCGCTCAATAGTATGTGCTATTACCTGTATAATTGAGAGATTACAATGGTGAGTGTGACTTCTTTGTCTCGAGCTAATGCATACTGAAAGAAAGAAATGTTAGAGTTAATACTGAAACATTTGGGAAAATAAAACCGTTGGAAGCCTTTATTTTCTATGGATATGTTAGTTTTAGCATTTCTCAAATTTGTAGGACTATAAATATGGCTATGTTTCCTCTTTTTACATATGTATAAGCGAGGATAGAGAACTTTGAAAGTGGCAGTAAATATCTATTAGATAACTAAAACAGGAGGTAATAAGTGTGAAGATAACTTTTATTGGTGCTGGGAGTCTTGTTTTCACCCAGAGGTTACTTGCTGACTTGGTTCGTCTACCTTTCCCCCGGGAGGAGATAGAAGTAGGGTTAG
>JAAYKZ010000430.1 GCA_012522165.1 Clostridiales bacterium | reverse complement strand
CCTGCGGTACTTCGACACCCTGAAACTTGGCATAGTTCACTTTTACTCCATCATCTAAGTCTATCTTTATCCTTTGGTTCGCAACATGGGCAATTACCTGATCATATTGTAAGCATTCTTCCATCTGTTTTAATATCTTTTCTTTTTTCTTTCTTGCATTGGTTTTCTCTCTTTGCGAAACATTGGAATCAATAATAATATCCAGCCTCTTAATTTCCGCTTCATAGGATTTTTGCAATTTGTGCAGGTAGTCGGTTCTTACCCTTGCCACCGTAAACTCATCATATCGGTGCATATAGATAAGGGCTTTAAAACCATCCTGCTTACCTGAATCAAAGAGCCAGTAGATAGGTTTTTTCTTATATACCTGTACATGGTCCTTATAGAAATCCTTGAGGAAGTATCTTCTTATGGCCTGCCTTGCAGTTTCGGAGGATTTTCTCCCCAATGTATCAGCAATGTAATCGAGGTTTTCTTCCAATGTATCCTCACCAAATGTAACCTTGAGGAACTCAATAAACCTGCTGACAATATCATCCTCAAAGTATTCGTCATCGGTGATGGGCAGGACATTATCCATATCAGGCACAAAAGTAGCATCTACCCATGTATCTTCAACTACTTTACCTTCTTCATCTTTTACTATCTTTCTCACTTTCCACTGCCCGTTCTCACACTTCCACTTATCCTTAAAATCTCCACCAGCATAAATAAGGCCTTCTGCATCAATGGAGTATCGGCCAAACATACAGCCAACTGCATAGGAAACAAAGGACTTAATTACATCTTCTCTTGTTAGTACATAGTTGCTACCTTTCATACTTTCCGGAATATCATCTTTAGTATTATAAATCCTATGCACTGTCACATCTTTATCTTCAACATCAGGTGTAAGTTCATCCTGCAAGCCATATATTTCGATGAATATGCGGTTAAGTTCCTCCTCATTGGCTTTCAGTTTGTTAAATTGTTTTTCAGCAAAGGCTGCCCAGTTATTGAAGGCTTGCTCTATAGTAACGCTATTATCCTTATGAGTAAGTAGCGGATGCTTTTTGAAGTCCCAAGAGGTTTCGAAAGAATCCCAGTCGCCTTTTGACTAGTCAATATTTTGCTTTACTTTTTCATCTATATTTGCTTTTATCTTTTCATAAGGCATTATAACAGGAAAGGCTTTTATGGCATTTGTTTCAAAGTTTAATGTAGGACTTAATGATTCGATATAGTTAAACTTTAGTGACGAATTTAACAGACCGGCAAAATAATATATATTATTCTTCAACCCAAAAATTGAACATCCTGCAACATCAAAAATAAATCCTGTTTCATAATACCTCACAGCAAAATGAGAAGATGATACTTTAGACCAACTTAAACTCTCTTTAAAGTAGTATTCTCTGTTCCAGCATTCACTATTTTTCTTTTCTATTTCACCTCTTAATAACCTTTGTTGCTTATAATCAGTAATATTTTTCCCATCCATATACCAATCTACAACAAATTCTCTATTACCATACCATTTTCTGTATTGTCCTCCTTTATTATAAGGTATCCATTTATACTCTGTTTCTAGTGTTTGCTTCCCATCAGATATATTTAAACCTATTTTGTTAAATGAAACTTCATGCCATCTTCTTATAAATTTATCATTTTCACCAGTCGCTAAACCAACTCTGGGTTCTGCAAAAGCATCCAATCTAGTTCCTTCATAATACTTTTTAATACTCTTTTCTCCTAGCCAATAACAAAAAATATTATTAGGAATATTTTGCATGTCTCGTAAGTTTACCATGAATAAATCATTATTTCTTAAAGTATCATTGCTTTTTAACCAATACTCCCATTTTTTATTAAGCAGTTTAAAAAACATACCTTTATATGCTCTATTAGGTTGTTTTCTTGTGACAAAGGCTACTGATTGAACTACCTCCCATGCAATACCTTCAAATACACCAGCACCTAAATGTAACATGTTAATAAAATGACATTTTTTATATAACTCTTCCCTAAATCTTGTGAATCCTGACAGAAACATCCACGAATGTTGGTTTATAATTGCATTATATCCATTAGGTTTAGTTTGATTATATCCTAAATCCATATATACAGTAAATAAATCGTTTTTAGAGAATTGGTAATATTTACTTAAATACTTAGTTAATTTAGGACTCATACTTGCTCTTGCACTCATATACGGCGGATTAGTCACTACCACATCATACTTCTGACTCATAATCTTTGCCTGCTTAACCAACGCCGGTATTTTCTCAAGTATTATATTCCTATACTGAAACTCAAATAAATCCTGAGTACCTCCATTCCTTATCTCTTCTAATCTTCTCTCAATAACATCGAAATCAATAGGCTTTACTTCAAGAATAGAGCCATACTCCTTGGCATCATGGAAAACATTTATAAGATACTCTACATCCTCCCTGCGTACCCTCTTCTCTATCTCGGTCTCATCGGGATTTACAAGATAGTCTATAGCCTCTTTAGGAAAACCATTGCTTTCCTGTATAGCGCATATGTTAAGATTTACTTTCTCCCTGAATATCCTCCTGCTCTTGCTCCTTGCTTTCATCATAACTGCAAAATAGGCAAGTTGTGCCGCCCTGTCGTCTATATCCAGTCCATACAGGTTGTTCTCAAGAATAAGCCTTGGAATATCCCTTTCGGAATATCCCGCACTCTTGTAGATATCATAAAGCACATCAAAGGCATACACCAAAATATGACCGCTGCCCATAGCAGGGTCCAGCACCTTAATATCTT
>JAAYKZ010000429.1 GCA_012522165.1 Clostridiales bacterium | reverse complement strand
CTATTTCTAGTTATCCTACTTATTAAATACCTGTGGATTTATGGTAGACGCTGGCATCTTGCCTTGGAAAAAGTCTATTATATTCTGACAGGCTTCATTGGTCATGGCAACCCTAACCTGGTGGGTAGCAGTACCTATATGAGGAGTAAGTACTACATTCTCAAGTCTTAAAAGAGCCTCTGGTATATATGGTTCTTTCTCAAAGACATCTAGGCCTGCTCCCGCCAATTTTCCTTGCTCTAAGTGGCGAATTAATGCCTGTTCATCTACTACTTCCCCTCTTGAAGTATTTATTAAGTAAGCCGATTCCTTCATTAGATTAAGTTCCCTTTCCCCTATTAAATGACGTGTTTCAGCTGTAAGTGGAGTATTTATGGATACAACATCAGCTGTCCTTAAAAGCTCATCTAAGGGGAGGTATCTAACCTTCAACTCTTGTTCTAGTACTTGGCTTAACTGATTTCTATTATAATAAACCACCTTCATGCCGAAAGCTAATGCCCTTCTTGCAACAGCCTTTCCAATTCGACCTAAGCCTATAATCCCTAGAGTTTTTCCAAATAAATTCTGTCCCTCATTCATCATCATTCCCCATTTAGAGCCGGGATTATCTCTTAACCATCGATCCTTCATAGAAATCCTTCTCATGACATCTATCATAAGACCAAAAGCTAGCTCTGCCGTAGATTCGGTTACAGACTCTGGGGCATTGGCCACCAATATATTATGCCGGCTGGCTTCATCAACGTCTATGTTGTCATAACCTGCTCCATATACGCTAATAATCTTAAGTTTCCTGGCTGCTCTAATCATCTGGGCATCCATCCTATAACCAGTAAGCAATATACCATCAAATTCAGGAATTATTGATAGAAGTTCATCTCGGCTGTATCGCCTATTATCTGGGTAAGTCACTTGAAAGGAACTTTTAAGAGTATCCATGCCAGGTCCTGTTAAGGGTGTAGTAACTAGAATTCTTTTCATAGATTTTCCTCCTTGATGATTATATTTGATATATTTTTTTAATGTTCAAAATGCATTTTTATTATGTGTTTCACAGCTTAATTAACCTTACCGGTTATTAGGAGTCATGGGATTTTATCTCATTGATTGTATTTATTATAACATAAGTATATATCTTTAAATATAAGTTTTTTCTGATATAATGATAATTGTACAATAGAGGCTTCTTTACCAAAATCAGATACTTTATGAAGCTTATTGTAAATATTACATAATATTGGGGGAGGTATTTCATGGAATATCGTAAGTTTGGGGATCTTGGTTTTGATATTTCAATTTTTGGCGTTGGATGTATGCGTCTGCCTCTTGAAGTGCAGCCTGACGGAACTACAGATCCCACCAAAATTGATGAACAAGAAGCAATCAAAATGATTCGCTACGCTATTGATAATGGAGTGAATTATTTGGATACAGCTTATCCCTATCATGGAGGAAACAGTGAGCTGTTGTTAGCTAAGGCTCTAAAGGATGGATATAGGGAAAAGGTAAAAATCGCTACCAAGCTGCCTGTTTGGCTAGCAGAAACCTACGAGGATTTTGAAAAATTACTTGATGAACAATTGGCAAAGTTAGAAGTAGATTATATTGACTTTTATCTGCTCCATGCCCTTTCTAAGGATAGATGGGATAAGATAAAAAAACTAGGTGTTCTGGATTTCTTAGATAAGGCTGTGGCTTCAGGTAAAATTAAATACCCCGGTTTCTCATTCCATGATGAGCTACCAGTCTTTAAAGAAATCATTGACTCCTATGACTGGAAAATGTGTCAAATTCAGCTAAATATTTTAGATCAAGACTACCAGGCTGGCGTTGAAGGTATGCGCTATGCTGGATCAAAAGGTATCCCCGTAGTTATCATGGAACCTCTTAGAGGTGGTAGATTGGCTCATAATGTACCAGAAGACGTTAAAGCACTTTGGGATCAAGCTGAAATTAAGCGATCTCCTGTTGAATGGGCCTTCAGATGGCTGTATAACTTCCCCGAGGTCACTGTTATTTTAAGTGGCGTTAGCACCATGGAACAGCTAAAGGATAACATCGAAATATTTAGCAAAGCGGCACCCAATTCTATGGATGAAAAGGAATTGGAACTAGTACGACAAGTTAAGGAACTTTATGACAGCAAGATAAAAGTTGGATGCACAGGCTGTAATTATTGCGTACCTTGTCCTTCAGGAGTGGAAATTCCTCGTGTATTTAGCCTTTATAATGACTATTCCATTTTTGGAGGAGCTGAAGAATTCAAAAAAAGGTACAAGGAACTTATGGATGAAGGTAAGGACGCATCTAATTGCGTTGAATGTGGACAATGTGAAAGCGAATGCCCTCAACATATATCCATTATTGATAAATTAAAGGAAGCACACCAAGTCTTGACATCATAATTATATTAGTTTATAAAAATTCCCCGGGCTTATGGCCCGGGGAATTTTTATAACAATAAAGCTTGAAAACTCTGATAAGCTTTTATGCTTTATTTTAAACTCTTATAATATATCCTTCTTTTCTAGGTTTGGGTTCAGGGTACTCACAATCTCTATAGCCTAAAATACAGTTTCCTATGCCCACATACTTTTCATCGATACCCCATTCTTTAAGCAATGCTTTTCCCTCTTCATCTTCAAACATTTCCCTGGCTCTGTGGATCCAACAGGAATCCACTCCAAGGGAATAGGCTGCGTTCATAAGATTACCCATTACTAGGCTACCGTCTTCTATATATGTACGCCTGGTGCTATCTGCAAGGACAATTATAACTGTTGGAGCCCCATAGAAAGGGTCACCATCTGGGTCACCGGTAAACTTGGCATTTAGCTTGGAAAGCTTCTTTATTAATTTTTCGTCCTGTACTACAACCATAATAGCAGATTGAGCACCCATACCACT
>JAAYKZ010000428.1 GCA_012522165.1 Clostridiales bacterium | reverse complement strand
TTTTCCAACCCTCTTTAGTCTTAATCTCCCATTGTCCATCACGTAGTCTGAACTTATCATCAAAATCTCCACCTGCATATATTAGACCTTCTTCATCTAAAGAGTAGCGTCCAAACATACAGCCTACTGCATAGGAGATAAAGGATTTTATTACATCTTCTCTTGTAAGGACATAATTATTTCCCTTCATACTCTCTGGGATATCTTCTTTAGAATCGTATATCCTTGTAATGGTTATATCTTTATCTTCTACTTCAGGGGTAAGTTCATCCTGTAAACCATAGATTTCAATAAAAATACGATTTAGTTCCTCCTCGTTAGCCTTAAGTTGGTTAAATTGATTTTCAGCAAAATTAGACCAGTTGGTAAAGGCTTCTTCTATTGTATCCGCTTCTTTTTTATAGGTTAATAAAGGATGATTTTTAAAGTCCCAGGAGGTTTCAAAGGAATCCCAATCGGTTTTAGTCATTTTTATGCATTCATTTGATAGTTTTTTTATAGTAGACATTGTTGTAAATTTAGGGATAAAAATCGGAATTCTAGAAATGTGGCCTATTTCGGTTTTTATACCTGTATTAATTATGTTTAGTAAAGAATTAAATACTTTGCTATTCAAAAAGCCAAGACAATATTCATAGTACTCATCCTTTTTTGGAAAACCAGTAGGACTCACATCGTCAAAAACGAATCCACTAAGAGATACCCTTGCAGCAAATTTTACACTAGAGCCCACTCTATTCCAATTAATTCCTTTCTTAAAGTAATACTGGCTATTTCTTAGCATTGAATTCTTTTCTTGCCTAATATTTATAGCATTATCATAAAGATCTACTACTTCCAAGTGATTACCATACCACTTTCTTCTATCTCCTCCATGGTTAAGTGGATACCATTTATGTATGCACAGTTTTGTTCGCTCTATACATGAGTAGTTAAATCCAATTTTATTAAATTTAACTTCATGCCAATATCTAAAATATTTTATATTATTACCTGCAACCAAACCAGTTTTACACTCGATAATTTTATTAAAATTGTTTTTTTCTTTGAAGATCGCCATCATCCTTTTACTGATCCAATATGCGATGGTTAAGTTTGGAATGTTTTTAAAATCTTTTTGACTCACTACATTATATCTATATTTAGGATTAAAAAATTGAATTTCTTTCTCATATTTCCTAGAATCATAAAAATCAACCAACCTAATACTCGTAGGATATATATCAGTTAATTTCGTCTTTCTTATAACAAAAGCAACAGTTTGAACTACCTTTCCAATTATATTTGTAAAAGCCTCCATGCCTAAATGAACAATACTATATAAACTATAATTATCTAATATTCCTCTCCTTAATTTCTTAAAAGCATCTAAGAACATCCAAGAATGCATCGTAATCATAGCATTAAATCCTGTTACTTTTATCATTTTTAGACATTTCTCAATAAAAACAGCATACAAATCATTTTTTGTGCTACTAAAATTTTCGTCAATATATTCTTTCAACTTTGGATTCATGCTACTTCTACCCATATACGGCGGATTAGTACACACCACTTCATATTTTTGACTCATTATTTTAGCCTGCTCAATCAAAGGTGGAATCTTTTCTAAAATAATCTCTCTATACTGCAGTTCAAATATGTCTTCTGGAACATTATTCCTTATCTCTTCAATCCTTTTTTCTAAAGCCTCAAAATCTATTTCCTTAACTTCTAGGATTGAGCCATATTCTTTGGCATCATGGAAAACTTCAATTAGGTATTCTATGCCTTCCTTTATTTCGGACGATTTAAAATCACCCTTGCAGATATATTCGATAGCCTCTTTAGGAATATCGTTACTTTCCTGAATAGAGCACAAGTTCATCTTTGGTTTGTGCCTAAAAATCCTTCTGTTTTTGCTTCTAGCCTTCATTAAAAGGGCAAAGGTGGCTAATTGACCTGCACGATCATCTATATCAAGTCCATAAAGGTTCTTTTCTAATATAAGAGTAGGTATCTCCCTTTCTGAATAACCTGCAGATAGGTATATCTCATAT
>JAAYKZ010000045.1 GCA_012522165.1 Clostridiales bacterium | reverse complement strand
TTAAAATCTCATGATTTGTTTGAAGTCGTGAATATCACTTAATAATCGATCCTGTATATAGTAGATATTTTCTTAGGATGTATATGTGGCATAACCCATATTGTGTGAAACAAAAATTCTTTGTATATCCAGGACAATATATTAAAAGAAATAGGATGAGAGGTATAGCTATGAAGCAATTTTTAAAAACAAATAGGTTTTTGAGCCTTTTAGGTATTCTTTTATTAATAGGATTTATTATTCGTTTATGGGCGGATTATTATAAATACAGTAATTCAATCACTTCTGAACCCTTTTATGTTTTTGTAATTGGCAGAAGCCTGGAGTTACTATTGCCGAGTATAATTTGCTTTATTGCGGCTGCATACTATAAAAATAAAGATATATCATAAACATAAATAAAATACATCTGACATGGAATAGAGTAACCAACAGAACAATTTTTATTATAGGATTCAATAGATTACAAAAACCATTAAGTAGGATTATAGACCTAGTGAGTAAAAAGCTTATTATGTCTAATATGAGAATGTTCATAAAACTGGAGTTATGGGCGTTGTCATATAGATACTACACATAAGTAGATTAATACGGAACAGTTTATTATAAATAGGAGGAATCCTTGATGAGAAGGAGAAAAGTATTAGATGTATTAATCATTCTAAGGGTACCCCGGCATAAGCCACATCCTGTAATAGGACGTGGATCGTAAATGCAAACCTTATATGACATGATAGTTAAGGATATTATTAGTTCTTGGTTAATAATTAGGGGGATATATTCATGATTAAATATTTAACCTATTACTACAAGGCTGGAACTATTCCTTTTAGAAGTTTATCTGCATTACAAGAAACGGAAGCAATCCAAATAATGAAAGAATTATATGTTGATGATGCAATATGGGGTCGTTTTAGTAATCCAGTCTGGTACATACGAGCGAGAAAGGAAATAGAAGAGTGGTTACGGCAAGAATTTATATTAAAAGGAGGGTGTCCTCAAGAAAAATACCCCATTTATATGGTTGTGGGAAGATGTGAACTACTAGAGAAAGTTGTGCCAGATGAACAACTAGCTAAAATCCAAATACCAATTTCTTGTTTTAAAGAAGAGGACGTGAGTTTTACCTATATAGACAGTATGTTTTCATATCAATTAGGTCGAGATAAATCTTCAGAGTATTATCAATCAGAATACCATGGAAAAGTATTTTTGCTATCCGAAATCCTTTCAATAATCAAGGAAAAGGGAGAACCTGTTGAAGGCTGGTGGGGAAAACTTCCTGCTGATTTTTTTCCTTATATTGAAGCCCAAGTCTGGAATCACAAACTACTCAGGGATTTTTTACAAAAAGTTGATTGAATTCAAGTTTAGAGAATTTAACTTATCCCCTCATTCAACCTTTTTTACATAACGCAGAATCACCTCAATATGTTATTCATAAAACATTTTATAGTCAAGTATTAAATCACGAAATAGGCTATAATATCTATTTAAAACTTATTTATAGGTATTTTATTAGTCAAGTCCAAAATAGTGTGTAAATTACCTCGGCGGTAAAATATTTTGCAGTTTTTAGAAATAAAATTTTGTACCTTGAAAAATATAAGCGTTTATGCCGCGAAAGCCTGTTGATACGGGGGAGT
>JAAYKZ010000427.1 GCA_012522165.1 Clostridiales bacterium | reverse complement strand
TTACCGGTTGCATTATATTATAATGATGTTGAAAAAATGCTGGTGATAACTGCTTCGCAAAGCGTTCTTACCCATTATGACCAAAAAGCGACAGATGCCTGCCAGTTTTATAATCTGTTAGTTTACCAGTATCTCAATGGTAAGTCTAAAATACCACCTATTAGGGAATATATTGAAAAGTACCCAGAATATAAGCAGGTATTTCAGTTGTCAAAAGACCAACTGAAGCCAACGGGATATGTGCTTGATACATTGATATGTGCATTATGGTGTTTTATTAATACTTCTTCCTTCGAGGATGCTGTGTGTGAAGCGGCCAACCTTGGAGGAGATGCGGATACTATAGCCGCAATTACCGGCGGAATGGCTGGAGTGTATTATGGCTATGGTGCTATCCCTGACAGATGGAAAGAAAAGATATTAGTAAAAGAGCAGTTAACTTCTATTGCAAAGAGGATAATAGGAAAGTATAGGAATCAAGGGTAATTCAAAGCGATTTTAAGGAGAGAATTTGCATGAATAGATGTCAATGGTGTGGAAAAAACTCCAGTGGTTATGGCATGGTAGTATTAACTATAAAAGAAGTTGAGCCGTCCTAGTCTATATATGTAGAATGCTACAACAGATATATTACCGATGCATTTAGAGATGAAAGACTGTAAGGAGGGCTCTTGCGCATGATAGAAGGTTGTGGTAAAATTTTCTTATTATTTTATAACAAAAACCTAGAACCTTGATAATTAAATCTTTGTTGGTCTTGACCTATATATAAAATCATCTTTCCTTTAAACAAAATTACATATGGAGGGTATTGATTCCATATTAGTTAAAAACATAATAATTTTAAAGGAGAAATTTATATGATAAAAAAAGGAAAAGATGGCAAGGTGATAGGAATTAATAAAGTACAAACAGATGATTGCGTAAAACACAGGGATGGCGTAGGTACTATATTAACACGCGAGCAAATAGAGTTTTTTAAATTGTGTAGAGAGTTTAATAATGAGTTTTATAAAGGCAGTATCAAAACTGTTGTAATACCATATGAAAATGGAGATATAAAATATATAGGGGGAATAAAGGAACTTCATGCCCACGGTAAAGGGAAACTATACTATAGAGGAAATGTTCCTTACAAAGAAGGATATTTTAGGCATGGAATGTACTTAGGGCCTGAAGAAACACAGTGCGCACATATTTTTATGGATGACATTATAGAAGATATATGCCATTATATACCTTCAATGGATAGAAGCATATTGAGAGAGGCTTCTGAGAGTATTCGGACAGTTCAAGATGTGGAAGATTATTTGGATAAGAATGATATTTCAAATCAAGTAGAAAAAATAATATACCGTACAATAGTAGTGGAATAGTTATTTTACAGAAAAAAGATACTGACGGAGGCACATCTCCTTTACGGCCAGTTTCACAACTGGAATTAAACGAAAGGGAGATGTGCCTTTTCACTTATTTATAATAAATATGTGGTGAAGGATATGATGTTGTATTTTCAGAAATGGCAGATATGAAATTTAACGGGCGATGCTATCTTTGGAAGAGAACTTTATTTTATTGTTAGGATTTAGAGGGTAGAGTAAAAAAATGCAGTTAAAGGGGATGAAAGAATGCTTACGGTTCAAGAATTCGTACAGAATATTTCAGAGGATTTTAAGAAAGTATTTCCTGAAGTGAGGGTAGAAGATAGGTTTATTCGACTCGGCACTGAAGTAACC
>JAAYKZ010000426.1 GCA_012522165.1 Clostridiales bacterium | reverse complement strand
CTATGAAGGAGACCAGTAGATCGAGAACCGGTGCAAAGAGAGAGAAAACCCTAGGCTGAAAGTTTTCTCCAACAGGCTCGATTGAATACCAGCTCTGGAGTATGTGGTTTGTCCCGTTATAGACTATAAAGTTGGGTTTAGGTCATATCACCTAAATCAACAAGGGTGGAACCGCGGGTAATCCTCGTCCTTTGATGGATGGGGATTTTTTGAATTTGTTTTCTATTGCTTTCTATACGATGTACAGCTCGGGAAAATTAAGCAAATGTATTTATCATAAAATAAAAATATGAATATAGGAGGAGAAGGAAAATGATCAATATTACCTTGAAAGATGGATCATCAAAGGAATACCCAAAGGGTATCACCGTAAATGAAGTAGCGCAGGATATTAGCAAGGGTCTTGCTAGAGTTGCTGTAGCTGCCCAGGTAGATGATAAAACTGTAGATTTAATGCATCCTCTAAATGATGATTGTCTGGTTAATATATTAACCTTCGATGATAAAGAAGGTAAAAAAGCATTTTGGCATACTAGTGCCCATATAATGGCCCAAGCTGTTAAAAGACTTTTCCCAGACGTAAAGCTAGCTATTGGACCTGCCATAGAGAATGGGTTCTATTATGACTTTGATACTGATAAGCCCTTTACTCCTGAAGACCTAGAGGCTATTGAAGCTGAAATGAAAAATATTGTTAAAGAAAATTTGAAACTTGAGAGATTTGAGCTACCAAGACAAGAGGCCATTGAGTTTATGGCGGACAAAAAAGAAACTTACAAAGTGGAGCTTATTGAAGAATTACCTCAAGATTCGGAAATATCATTTTACAAACAAGGAGAATTTGTGGATTTGTGTGCTGGACCTCATCTTCCCAATACGGGTAGGGTAAAGGCTTTTAAGCTTCTAAGCCTGGCTGGTGCTTATTGGAGGGGAGATGAGAAGAACAAGATGCTTCAACGTATATATGGAATTTCATTTCCTAAGAAGAGCCAGCTAGATGAATATTTAGAACGTCTGGAAGAGGCCAAGAAAAGAGATCATAGAAAATTAGGAAAAGAACTGGACCTTTTTAGCATTCATGAAGAAGGACCAGGATTCCCATTCTTCCATCCCAAGGGCATGGTTTTGCGAAATATTTTGGAAGATTTTTGGCGCAAAGAGCATATTAAGAGGGGTTATGAAGAGGTAAAAACTCCTATTATTCTTAACCAAGAACTATGGAAACGATCTGGGCATTGGGATCATTATAAGGAAAATATGTATTTTACTGAAATAGACGAAAATGATTATGCTGTAAAACCCATGAACTGTCCAGGCAGCATGATTGTATATAAGAGAAAGATGCATAGTTATAGAGACCTACCTATAAGGATGGCTGAGTTGGGATTGGTACACAGGCATGAACTTTCTGGAGTTCTTCATGGTCTAATGAGGGTACGCTGCTTTACTCAGGATGATGCTCATATCTTTATGTTGTCAGAGCAGGTAAAGGATGAAATTGTTGGGGTAATTGATTTAGTAGATTACATTTACAAGCAATTTGGATTTAACTATCATGTAGAACTCTCCACTAGGCCCGAAAATGCTATGGGCTCTCAAGAGGATTGGGATATGGCCACTAGTGCCCTTAAGGACGCTCTGGAAGAAAAGAATATGGAATATGTTATAAATGAGGGAGATGGGGCATTTTACGGTCCAAAGATTGACTTCCACCTTGAAGACAGCATAGGCAGAACCTGGCAATGCGGTACCATTCAGTTGGATTTCCAAATGCCTGAGCGATTTGACCTAACCTATATCGGTGCAGATGGAGAAAAACATCGTCCTGTTATGCTTCATAGGGCTATATTTGGCAGCCTTGAAAGATTTATTGGTATCTTGATTGAGCACTTTGCTGGTGCTTTTCCAACCTGGTTAGCACCTGTACAAGTTAGATTCTTATCAATTACCGATCGTTCCAATGACTATATCCAAAAACTTGCCAAGGAGTTTGAAGCTGCAGGTATTCGTGTAGAAACGGATTTAAGGAACGAAAAAATAGGCTATAAAATCCGTGAAGCTAGATTACAAAGGATTCCCTATATGTTAGTAGTTGGAGATAAAGAGGTAGAGAATCAGCAGGTGGCAGTAAGGTCTAGGGATGAAGGGGATTTAGGCCCAATGGATGTTAAAGACTTTTTAGATAAAATTCAAAAAGAAATTAATCAAAAAGGTTAATAAAATAAT
>JAAYKZ010000425.1 GCA_012522165.1 Clostridiales bacterium | reverse complement strand
GATTTGGCTAAGTCAAGGGCCATGCTTACATTGGTAAAGAGCCTAGAAGATGACAACTTTAGGGTTATACTGCAGCCAAGGGCAGGACTTGATTATTTCAAGCCTGATCTAGAGGAAGCCAAGATACAGCTGGCAGCTGTAACAGCCTTAATGGATGATATAGATCCCCACGATGAGACAAGTCCCCCTATAATTCACGTGGTTAGCTATTCAGAAGCATCCCATTTGGCTACCCCTGATATAATTAATGAGAGTATAAAGATAACTCAGTACTCCCTACAAAAATATCGACAATTGCGCAGAGATGACAAAATAGAAGACATGAGCAGAAGGCAGGATGTAAGGGAGCGGATGCTGGAGTTAATAGATGCTGCGAAAACTGTCATTTCTGGCATCGAAAGCAGTGTTACTGATCCATATTCTGCACAAGGATTATATACTATATTTGCATCAGGTTTCTTGCCAGTGCCCTATCTATGGGGAGAGGTGGATGAGTTTATATACGCTAAATTCTGGAGAACAAAACCTGTAAAAGGTGGAATAAAGATTGTAGATGAAAATGATAGGCCAGTAACCTACCATAAGGTAGTTGACTATGCCAAAGGCAATATAAAGGAGATTGAGGGGCGTATCCCTTCATTTCTATGATTTCTAATAGAGCGTAAAAAAGGCAGTCTTACATTCAATAGGAATGTAGGCTGCTTTTTTATCCTTTTTCTTGTTTATAGTATAATATAAAAGTATAGAATAGAATTTACAGAATAATAATGTAATTTTAATGGATTTATTATAAAATATTATACAGTAAAAGGTAAGCGATCTGGTAATATATTATGAGATAAATTTTAATAAAAATAAAAAAAGTGTTGCTAAAACATATTATACGAGGGGTGATAGCATGTCAAAGATTTCTAAGGAAAGAAAGATAACATATTATATTGGTATGGCCATGATGGTATTAGGGTTTATTTTATTTATCTCTACTTTTTTTGATGCTGCTTCATTTATGGATGCTCCAGTGATAGGCATGCTTTTAATGATAGCCGGTGCATTTGTCATGAATGTTGGAGCAAAAGGGAAAGCGGGGTCAGGATTAATCCTTGATCCTCATAAAGCTAGGGAGGATCTAAAACCCTTTAGCGAAGCAAAAGGCGGAATGATAGAGGATGTTATTAGTAATATAGATACTGTTGATAAGATAATTAAGTCTAGCGAAGAAAAAGAAGTTATTAAGATAAGATGCAGAAGTTGTAAGACTCTTAATGATGAGGATGCTAAGTATTGTAAAAAGTGTGGCAAAGAGATTTAAAAAAGCAATTTATGATGTTAGCTAAGCTAAATATGGATTCTTGAAACTAATTCTGAAGCTGGGAATTTGTTATATAAAGAACTTCTCCAGCTTATAGAAAATCTTAATATAAACCAGGCTGATAACCTACTGTTTGAGAAAATAGAAACCCATGATATAAAGTATCTAGAAATTGCCATTGATTTTTATGATAGATTAAATCAATATTTCTGATGTCTTAATATAACGTCTTTTATTAGTATATAAATTATGAAGACCAAAAGGATTTGATATGGGTTTAAGATAAAAAGAACAGGTTTTATGCCAAAATGGTATGTTCCAGTAGTATCTTAATTCCCATACTAATAAGTATAAGTCCGCCCATGAGCTCAGCTTTGGATTTATATTTTGTACCAAAAATATTCCCTATCTTTACACCAACCATAGATAAGGCAAAAGTAATAAAACCAATAAAAGAAATAGCAGGCAATATATTTACTTGGAGGCATGCAAAAGTGATGCCTACCGCCAGTGCATCTATGCTAGTAGCTATAGATAAAGCTAACATGGTTTTAAAATCTAATGAGTCACTTTCCTCAGCACAATCTGGATTTGGCTCTCTAGATTCTTTGATCATCTGAAGACCAATGAATCCAAGGAGTACGAAGGCCACCCAGTGGTCAAAAGCAGCTATTTTGTCTTTAAATTGTATCCCTAAAAAATAGCCTACTAAAGGCATAAGTGCTTGAAAAGCGCCAAAATATAAGCCGACAGTACCTGCATTTTTTACATTTACTTTTTTTATAGGCAGCCCTTTGCAAATAGCCACTGCAAAAGCATCGGCTGATAGGCCAAGGGAAATAACTAGTAATTCTAATAGATTCAATTTTATTCTCCTTATGTATAAATTTATAAAAACTTGTACAAATACTATTTACAAGTATAACAAGTGGAGAAGTCAAAAGTCAATAATGGTAAAATGATTTTTATTGACAAGAGTATTATGCTGTGATAAATTAGTATTAATTAAAGTACGAAAAGCATGTATTTATGGAGGTGGTTAGGAGATGGATGATAGCCCGGGGGGTTTGCGAAGTAGTACAAGTAGGCTATTATTCCGAACAAATATAAACCAAAAAATCGGTTATTATATAAGGGCATGAAGAACTACACTGATTGTGCTGTGTGGTTTGTTATGTCTTTTTTTGTTTTTTTATATTATTTTTTGAGATGGAGGAAGAGTCTAATTGTTTACCGAGATTTTGGTTTTGTTTATTCTTATTGCCCTTAATGCTTTTTTTGCTGCGTCAGAGATTGCTTTGATTTCGTTGAATGATAATAAGGTTAGAATGAAGGCAGAAGAAGGAAATAAAAAAGCTATTCAGATATACAATCTATTAAAGGAACCTAGTAAATTCCTTGCTACCATTCAAATTGGTATCACTCTTGCAGGTTTTCTTGCTAGTGCTTTTGCGGCAGACACCTTTGCGGGAAGGCTTGTGAAATTAATAAAACTGACAGGCATTCCAATTCCTGAGATTTGGCTTAAAAACATCTCTGTGATAGTCATCACCCTTGTATTATCCTACTTCACATTGGTTTTAGGAGAGCTGGTACCTAAGAGATTAGCCATGAAAAAAGCAGAGGCTATATCCAAATTTGTGTCAGGCCCTATTACCCTGCTATCTATTTTAACATCTCCTTTTGTTAAACTTCTCACTCTTTCCACCAACTTCGTTGTTAAACTTTTTGGTGTAGATCCCCATCAGGAAGATGAGAGAGTAACAGAAGAAGAGATACGTATGTTGATAGATATGGGTGAAGAAAGAGGAACCATAGATGAAATTGAGAAGGAAATGCTCAACAATGTTTTCGAATTTGATAATAAAATTGTTACCGATATTATGACACATAGAACAGATATAGTAGCTATTCCTATTGATGCTAATTTAAAGGAAATAGTTGAACTTATTGAGGAAGAAGGATTTACTAGATTCCCAGTTTATGAAGATGGTATAGATAATATAGTTGGGATACTTCATGCTAAAGATATTATAAGCTATATAGATTCGGATCAAGCTGATAAATCATGTTTTGAATTACGCAAGCTTATAAGACATCCCTACTATGTGCCTTCTTCAAAAAAGATTGATGAACTTTTTAGAGAGCTACAGATGAACAAGGTTCATATGGCCATAATCATCGATGAATATGGTGGAACAGCTGGAATTGTTACTATGGAAGACTTAATAGAAGAAATAGTAGGAAATATACTTGATGAATATGATGAAGAGGAACCAAATTTTGAAAAACAAGATGAATCTACATTTATAATCAACGGAATTGTGGATTTAG
>JAAYKZ010000424.1 GCA_012522165.1 Clostridiales bacterium | reverse complement strand
GCCACTCTTTTCTCCCGCTGTATGTCCACCTCTTCTAACGTTACCAAAATATTTGCAGCCGTATCAATTACTTTACGGGACAGCCCAGCCAATCTAGCAATTTGAATTCCTAGCCTTTTTTCAGGCCCTCCCCTTACTATTTTTCTTAAGAATATAATATCATTGCCCTTCTCTTTTACAGTTATATAATAGTTTTTTACACCCTCTAGCTTACCTTCTAATTCCGTTAGCTCATGATAATGAGTGGCAAACAAGGTTTTGCATCCTAAGCTCTTTTCCTTGCAAATATATTCTACCACAGCCCAGGCAATACTAAGACCATCGTAAGTGCTTGTCCCTCTCCCAATCTCATCTAAAATAAGTATGCTTTTGGGAGTTGCATTGTTCAGTATATTAGCTAACTCACTCATTTCCACCATAAAAGTACTTTGACCAGCCGATAGATCATCAGAGGCACCTACTCTTGTAAAAATTCTATCTACAATACCTATACGTGCCTTGCTTGCGGGTACAAAGCTACCAATTTGCGCCATTAGTACAATTAAAGCCACTTGCCGCATATAGGTGCTTTTTCCAGCCATATTAGGTCCAGTGATAATAGCCACCTTATTTTCCCCGTTATCTAAATAGGTATGATTAGGTACAAAAAGCTCATTGGGCAAGGTTTTTTCTACAACGGGATGACGACCGTCCCGGATATCAATTACATCTCCATCATCAATATGGGGTCGTACGTAATCATTTTCCTGCGCTACACGGGCCAAAGACCACAAAGCATCTAATTTAGAGATTACTTGAGCTGTTTTTTGAATCCGCTTTACTTGCCCGGCAATCCTTTCACGAATATCAACAAATAGTTTGTATTCTAAGGCGATACTTTTTTCTTCAGCTCCCAAAATTGTATCTTCTACTTCCTTTAGTTCTGGTGTTATATATCTTTCTGAATTAGCAAGGGTTTGTTTTCTTATATAATCTTCGGGAACTAGATCATAATAGGATTTAGTAACATCTATATAATAACCAAACACCTTATTAAATCCAATTCTTAAATTTTTAAATCCCGTTCTTTCCCTCTCCTTTTTCTCCAGCTCTGCCAGCCAGTCTTTCCCTTTAGTCATGGCCTGACGATACTTGTCCAACTGCCCGTTATAGCCATCTTTAATGATAGAACCTTCCCTCAAAGATATAGGTGGATTTTCATCAATAGAAACTTCTATCAACTCAAAAATATCTTCGAGGATATCCAATTCATTATAAAAGCTACTAAGTATATTGGACTTAAACTGGGCTAATACTTGCTTTATGCCAGGAAGCATAGCAAGAGATTGTTTGAGGGATATAAGATCCCTTGCATTGGCATTACCGTAGGAAATCCTGCTTATTAGTCTCTCTAAATCGTAAATCTTTCTAAGATTGAGCTTAAGCTCCTCCATAGCTACAGGGTTATTATACAAGTCCTCTACTCCATCCAGCCTCTCTATAATGAGATGTGAATTAGTCAGAGGCTGTTGTATCCATTGCCTTATAACCCGTCCTCCCATAGCTGTATTAGTCTTATCAAGTAGCCAAAGCAATGAGCCCTTCTTAGACTTGCTCCTTATAGTTTCAGTTAGTTCTAAATTTCGGCGGGTTGCTACGTCTAATAACATGGTTGATTTAGTATGGTAGGGTTTAAGGGCAGTAATATGTTTTAGAGAGTTTTTTTGAGTATCACTTAAATAACTCAATAGAGCACCAGCTGCGCTAATTCCAATTGACATATACTCACAACCAAAGCCTTCTAGTGAGTATATATTAAAATGATTAATTAGTTTCTGGTAAGCTGTATTGTATTCAAAGGCCCATGGATCATAAGGTGTAATGGTAGCACTGATTCTACTGTTTTCAAT
>JAAYKZ010000423.1 GCA_012522165.1 Clostridiales bacterium | reverse complement strand
GTCTTGATGTCAAGGGTTGAGAAGTAGCTCTACTAAAAATACTGATAAATAAAGGGTATCCAGACATTAGGTTTTTCTCACGGTTACTTTGCCGGAAGAAATAATGTCAGAAAACCCTTATTTTTATTGATTGGGAAAAATATCAACTGCCATGAAAATAATAGGGTTGAGTTGACAGGTTAGATAACGTTTATTTCAGGGCGAAATCATGAAGTAAAAAAATGGAAAATAAGAGATAATAGAAAATAAAAATAGTTATAAAAAAGACATAAATGGGCTTATATTACAAATAATACCAAAAGGTTTTTTTGAAAAAGTGTCGAATATTACCCATAAAGAACTGAATGGCTTAAGAGGATAAAGAAAAATATGGAGGAATAATTTATGGGTAATGAACAATATAAAGGAAAATTTTTTGATACATTTGGGATAATATACGATAAAAGGCAGCAAGGGAAAGTACGGCACAAGTTAATAGACATACTATTTATCATAGTATCGGCATTATTTGCAAAAATTGATGAAGTAGAAGAAATATATATGTGGGCAACAGCAGAGCAAAATAAAAAGTGGCTTAAAAAGTATATTGCTTTAGAGAATGGAATTCCATCGATATCTACCATTCGCAGGGTATTAAATACAGTTAACCCCAAGCAGTTTGAGAAATGCTTTATTTCATGGACAAGGGAACTAACCATATTTTCTGAAAATGGTGGAGATATAGTAGCAATTGATGGCAAAACCATGAGAGGGTCTAAGAATGGAGATAAAATAACTCATATAGTAAATGCCTGGTGTAGCGCAAATAATCTAGTATTAGGTCAAGTAAAAACAGACGAAAAAAGCAATGAAATAACTGCAATACCAGAACTTTTAGATCTTTTGTATCTAGAGGGATGCATTGTCACAATAGATGCCATGGGCTGCCAAACCAAGATTGTAAAGAAAATAAAAAAGAAAAAGGCAGACTATGTAATCAGTTTGAAAGGTAATCAAGGAACGCTTCATAACGAAGTAAAAGAATACTATGAAGATCTAAAAGAAGAAATGGATAAGATAGAAAAAGGGAATCACGAATCAGTAAAAATGGTGAGAACCTTAGATAAAGGTCATGGAAGAATTGAAGAAAGGAAGTACTTTTATTCAACGGATATAGACTGGATGATAGATGCAAGAAAGGATTGGACAGGACTTTCTGGTATAGGTATGGTATATAGAAAGGTAACTGAAAAAGATAAGGTAAGAGAGGAAGTCCAATATTATATAGGTAGCATTAAAGATGTATCCCAATTTGCAAAAGCAGTTAGAGGGCATTGGGGAGTAGAAAGTATGCATTGGAGTTTAGACGTAACATTTAAAGATGATGCTAATAAAACAAGAAAAGATTTGGCCCCTGAAAATCTAGCTGTAGCAAAGAGGATTGTGTTAAATATGGTACGCAGGGAAACTGAAGAATTCCCAAAGTTGAGTGCAAACTTAAAAACATTAAAGGCATCTTTGGATGTAGAATATAGAACTAGGGTATTTGATATCAACTTTAAGAAATAGCTAGTTCTAGCTATTTATGGCAGATAATACTTTTTGTATTACTGGATATTACCTTACGCAGGGGTATCTGGTTTTTTGGCATACCTGTATTAATCTGTCAAAAGTATTGTATCCAGGGCGAATCTAATATCATCATGATATTTCTGGATCCATTTCCTGAAAATATAGCTTATCTTATATTTTTTATGCTGCACAGCATATTTTTAAATATTCTAAGTGAATGTTTTTGGTAGGAAATGGGTTCATGATTTTACCGTAGCTACGTGGACTTGTCGCTTGAATATCCGGTTTGTTTCATGATATTATATTTATATTGAAAGCATGCGCAAGTTACAAT
>JAAYKZ010000422.1 GCA_012522165.1 Clostridiales bacterium | reverse complement strand
TTTTTCCTTCTTTTTATTTTGCGAACTTAATTATACATGATCGTTTACCTTGCTTATTCTTTTAAATTTTCCATTTATATGTTATTATAAACTTGAATTTTTACTTTGTATTGGGAGGCGAAAATTTGAAGATAGTTATAATAGACGGTCAAGGCGGCAAGATGGGGAGAATGATTGTTGAACAGCTTAAAGCAGCTCTGCCCCAATGCCAATTAATAGCCATAGGTACCAACAGTATAGCAACTTCTGCTATGCTCAAAGCTGGTGCGGATCTAGGTGCAACTGGTGAAAATCCAGTTATATATAATTGTATTGATGCTGATATCATCATTGGCCCTTTGGGCATTATAGTTGCCAACGCCTTAATGGGGAAGGTAACCCCGTCTATGGCTGTTGCTGTTGGTCAAAGCAAAGCACAAAAGATATTAATTCCCATAAATAAATGCAATAACAAGGTGGTAGGTGTTCAGGACATTTCCTATAAAGAATATATCGAACTTGCCGTACAGCAAGTAAAAGAAATACTAAAAAATAAGGAACAGATGTAGAGAGGGCATTGTATAAATACGCACTCAAAGTAAAAGAAATACTAAAAAATAAGGAACTGCATTTTTAAGCAGTTCCTTATTTATATTTTCAATTACTTCTCATCAATTGTATATGTCATATTTCAAAAACCAAATCACATTTTTCTTTGATTTTCAAAACTTCAAAATACCTATTTTCTAAAGGAATCCATTCCTTAATAAAACGCTTATGCATAAAGGGGCCGTTTCTTTCAAGGATTCTACGACTTTGCTCCTGTGGATCAATTGACATAAATACCTTTAAATCATAGGTATCTATTAAAGTAGGATGCATGCTATATACCCCTTCTATTATATTGAGCTTTTTAGGTTTAACATATATAGCATCCTCTAGGGACATAATCTGACAGTTATATGGCTGATATGCAAATTCTCGTCCACTTTTTAATCCCTGTATAATCTCTTTATTAAATCTTACATAATCCACATTTCCGCCAACTTCTCTTAATCTTTCCTCTGTCCTCAAATCAGGCGTAAGGAAAAAATCATCCATGTGAAATATATTGCAGTCATATACATCCCCAATTAAATCTGCCAAGGTACTTTTCCCTGCTCCACTATTGCCGTCTATAGCAACACAAATTGGCCTATCTAGCTTCATTAGGGCATCAATTTTATCAAAGAGCTCAAAAAAACGGCAATATTCCTCTTTTACAATACGATATGAAGGATTATATAATTCCCTATATACATCACTATGACTAACCGGTGGATACCCCTTTATTTTATATTCCTCTAAATAAGCATCCAAGTCCTGCAAGGAATAAGGTAAAGAGCCATCCTGACAACACTCTCTCAAAACATGGAGCTTTTCTTCAAAGGCATCTACGCTACCTTTAACAGAATTGGCGGTGCTTACGAAAAATTTATTAATGGTTTCCAGCTCAATATCCCTATCCTCTAAGGCTGAAAGATGAAGCCTACAAAGGCCATTACCAATACTTTCAAAAGTTTGTACAATGGTTTTATTTGATCCTTGTTTTTTTCTTGAGTGGAATTCATCCTTCAAATGTTTTAAGCTTTCATTTTCATCAGGGATCATATGTCCACCTGCAAATTCATTCTGGTATATAAACTTAACCATATCTTGAAGCTGCATCTTCGGATACAGCTGATACTGCTTCAACAGTAAATTTTTTAAATCACCGTTATTTGCCATTTTCTACTAACCCTGCTCTCTTTAAGGCTATTACAATGATGGGGATAATTATTATTTGAATAACTATTCCCGGAATTCCTTTTATAAAGGCATTGCTTATAAAGATTTGCCATGTGAAAGGTTGTCCGCTAAGGCCAAGTAGGATCAAGCTCGCAATACCCCATACAATCCTTCCAACTAGCATAGATATTAATAAAGCTGGAATCACATATACATCTTTTTTAGGAAATAATTTATATAAAAGACCTGTCAATAAGCCATAAGCAGCCAACTCAAAACTCATAGCAATAGCTCCAGGAAACATGAGTGGCATAGCTGTGATAACACTCTTTAGAATAGGTGTAATAAAGCCCACTACCAAGCCATAAGGCCAACCACATACAAATCCTGCTAGTAATACTGGAATATGCATGGGTAACAAACGTTGCCCCAGTTCTCCTATATGCCCTATAAATTGAGGTAACACAATACCTAAAGCAATAAATAAACCGGCTAGTACTAAATTTCTAGTAGATGTTTTATTCATACTATCCCTCCAAACCTTTTGTAAAAATAAAAAAACCATTAAGATAAAGCCTTCTACTGAAAGCCAATACCTTCATGGTACAGAAATTAGCGTCAATTTATGTATTTAAATATATATGCTAGCTTAAGAGAACAAAAAAGTTATCGTGGTAGTTTTCACAAGTACCGGCTTCTGCCAGCAGTTGTATTTATTTTACCATAAAACATAAATAAGTCAATTTAATCTGCCCTGTATAATTTTTAAGCTAAGAACCTGCTATACTCCGATACCAGGCTCTTAGCTTAAAGCCAGACCTAGAGTGCTGATCTGCATCACTCTTCCCATAACACCACTGGCCTCCTACTTATCCGTAGGTATCCCTATTCAGCTCTTCCTGGAGTTAAGAAAAATCCTGCCATAGAAGACAAAGTGGTCAATATAAAGCTACCAAAAAAGCTAGACATAAATTTGAAACCAATAAAATAAGCAACCATTGATTGATCTGAATTACTTCCAAAACCTCCAAATTCAGCTAAAGTTCCAACAAGACTGAATTGGGTCAAATATGCAAGGATTCCTACAATCAAAGAATACATTAATGCTGGTAAAATCACACTCCTCAAAGGACTAGGGGAACCATATCTTTTTGCACGCATTCCTTGAATAAAGAATATCACTACTAGAATAATTACTACGAAATATAATACTACAACTAAATCATCATTAAAGGTTTGTTTTAAAACATCTAATCCTTTTATCAACGATATTTTTATAGTTCCATCATTACTTTGAGCCATACTAAACATTCGTCCTAGAATATAAGGAGCAGCTTCTCCCTTAAAACCAATATTAACTGTACCCCAGCTTCCCATTAATAATAAATATATACTAAAAAGAATACCAATCAAATATGCTATCCTTTTTTGTACAGATGCGTAGGGAACTAGTTGGCTAGTACCATCCAGTGCTGATATTAGTAGTATGGAAGTTACCAGAATAATTCCTACTAAAAGGGCAACAGCAATAAAGGCACCATCAAATAGCCATTCATAAGATTTGATAGCTGTTCTTTTCTTCATCACCTTTACATAAGTGGCATAGCCTAATATTTGGGATACAAGCGATATTAACAACCCATGAAAAATACTAACAAGAAAGCTATAGGATTTTTTTAATGAAAAAACAATATCTATTATACCATTATTTGGTAGGGTATAGTTTCTTGCACTTATTATAGAAATTAAGCCTAACACCAGCCCATAACATAGACTTACAGCCAGGGTGTCTACATAGTTAAAACTATTTCCCTGTTTGCATTCTTTTCTAGCTTGAAATATTCCTATAACAAAGAATGTAATTATGGGTAAAATAATCAATACAGGCAGTATGATAGTAAATTTAACAGTTCCTTCTTCTAATGCGCTTATACCAATGTTAAGCTTTGCAAGATTGGACAATAAAGTAAAATCAAATGAATTTGCAATTTTTATTTCTAATAAAGAGCCCATATCTCCCCAGCCAAATAGTTCCTGTACAATTATTCTATTAACAAATTCATTAATTGAACTGGATATTATGAGACATATGAAGAATACAATACCAATAGCCAATAGGCTTCTACCAATCACACTCTTGATATCTATGAATCTAGCTAAATTTTCAAAGCTAAGATTTTCAAAACTAATGCCAACATCTATATTACTACTTTGATTATCTTTATTTTCTTCATCGCTGCCAGCACCAATTATATTAGCAATACCCTGCAAAGCAGATTGATTGGCTTTTTTAATACTATATAAAGATATCCCACATTTACTACAATACAAGTCACTAGAGCCTACGCTTTGACCGCATTCCTTACAAAACTTAGCGTCACTTTTAGTTAATGTTATATTTTTTTGTTTTCATATAATACAGCTCCATCTCTTGAGCAATAGAGTGCAAAATCTTCATTCTCTTGACCGCAATATCTACAGTACATATGCAAATCCCCCCTTGGCCAATTTTCCCACCACAACAATTACAATACTGAAAACTTACTGGGATTTCTGTTTCACATCGTCTGCAAATTGTTAGTTCTTCTTGGTCATTCTCTGTCGAAGATCCTTGAACTTTTTTGCCACAATTCATGCAGAACTTGTTTTCTGGCAGCAAAGAGGCACCGCACTCACAAACTAAACCTCTTTCCTCTTTAATCTTTTCATCAATGGCTTTAAAAGACTCAAAAATATATTTATCCAGTGCTATAATTTCATCGACTATAGAGTTCATGGTATTATCCACTAGTTTTCCATTTCTTATGCTGTTATAAGCCAATTCTCCTAAAGCTAACATGCGTTCTGTTCTTTTTTGCTGGTTTTGATTTAATTGCTCTCTTATTGCCATCATTTCTTGAGAAGTCTTCAGTTTGGTTTTACCCATTTCTATGCCTTTTTTTATACTGTTGATTCCTTGTTGTAATGAGGGCTGTATGTTACTCATAATATCATCCTTTCTATGTATTCATTTATATTTAAGCAGTGTATATTTCCAATATACACAAACAAGGAAAAATCTCATTATCCATGGAATAATCTTACATATAATAGGGTTCGACACAAGACAAAAATTCCTTCTTTTAAATGGAGTAGATAATATATGACAAATAAAAAACCCTTGTAACAATATGTTACAAGGGTTTTTCCTGGAGCTGGCAAGAGGACTTGAACCCCCAACCTGCTGATTACAAGTCAGCTGCTCTACCCATTGAGCTATGCCAGCATACTTCAACTAAATTGGCGACCCGGAAGGGACTCGAACCCTCGACCTCCAGCGTGACAGGCTGGCATTCTAACCAACTGAACTACCGGGCCTCAACCGGGCCTCCTAAAATAAAGGAGAGTGGTGACCCCTAGGGGATTCGAACCCCTGTTACCGCCGTGAAAGGGCGGTGTCTTAACCACTTGACCAAGGGGCCACATTGGTGACCCATCGGCGATTCGAACGCCGGACTCCTTGATTAAAAGTCAAGTGCTCTACCAGCTGAGCTAATGGGTCACGTGCTTAAGACATGTTATATAATACAATATAATGGCCCCTTATGTCAACAACAAAATTCATCTTATTATAAAAATATCTTAAAAAAGAGCCTGTTTCCTCACAAAATTGTCAAAATAGACATGGATAAAGCCTTTCCTTATACTATTATATCCGGAAAGGCTTAATTACATTACCCAACTATTTATTTGCCAAAAATTCGTTTAATGCGTTTACTAGATCATCAGCATTAATTCCATGCACCATAGAAGCCTGTTCAATGGTTTCACCACTAGAAGCAGGGCATCCTAGACAGTGCATACCGAATTGCATAAAAATAGGGGCTGTTTCTCTATCTAACATTAGCACTTCAGCTATAGTCATGTCTTTGTTAACTTTCGCCATTTCATAACCTCCTATCTGTCCAACTCACCTTATATAATATACCTTTTTGGTCAAGTATTCAATAGTTTTTTATTTTTCTTTTTATTCGACCTTTTTATATATTAGTAACTTTCATTACAACTTGCAATTTTATATATTATAATAATTATCCAGTTGAGTTTTGTATAAACGTGCAAAGCTTCCATTTAAGGCTATTAATTCTTCAAAACTTCCTTCTTCTTCAATGCCATCATCTGATAACACGATAATTCGCTCTGCATTTCTGATAGTGGATAAACGATGAGCTATTACAAATGTCGTCCTATTTTGGGCCAATTGCTGTAAAGAACTTTGAACGATTTTTTCACTCTCGTTATCTAAAGCACTGGTAGCCTCATCAAAGATAAGGATGGGAGGGTTTTTTAAAAAAACTCTGGCAATGCTCAATCTTTGTTTTTGTCCACCAGATAATTTAATACCACGCTGGCCAATATCAGTATAATATCCATCCGGTAAATCCATTATAAACTCATGAGCGTTGGCTTTCTTGGCTGCTTCAATAACCTCCTCCTTGGTGGCATTAGGTTTACCATACCGGATATTTTCTAAGACTGTTCCTGAAAACAAATAAACATCCTGTTGCACAACACCTATACTCTTTCTCAGGGAGTCCAGCTTAATTTTTCTAATGTCTATGCCATCAAGTAATATCTTCCCTTCAGTTAATTCATAAAACCGCGGGAGTAGGGAACATAGAGTGGTTTTTCCCACGCCGGAATAACCAACTAAGGCAATATATTCTCCTGCTTTTACCTTTAAATTTATATTTTTTAAAACATAATCCTGGCCCTTACTATACTTAAATCCTACATTTATAAACTCTACATCCCCTTTTACATCCTCTAACTCAATGGCATTGGGCATATCTTTAATATCCGGTTCAATCTCTAAAATATCCATAAATCGCTGGAATCCACTAATGCCTTGCTGAAACTGTACAGTCATATGATTAAGCTTCTGTACTGGCTCAATGAGGCTACTAATATACATTAAAAAGGTTATCAAATCAGCTAAATCCAATGTTGCTTTGACAATGCAAACACCGCCAAACACAACAACTGTCACCGTGATCAAATGGATAAAAATATCCACTCCATTGTAAATAAATGCTTCGTTTCTATAAATGTTCTTTCGGCTTTCTAGGAACTTATTATTTTGCTTTGCAAACTTCTTTATTTCAAGTTCTTCATTTGCAAAAGACTTTACAACCCTAATTCCCGAAAGGCTATCTTCCACCTGAGCATTTATATCACCAATCTTTTCGTAATTTCTTTTAATAGCGGCATTTATTTTTTTATTAAAATAAAGAGAATATATAGCCATAATGGGCAAAAAAGCAAATACCACTAGAGCTAGTTTTGTATTTATTCTAATCAATATGACAAATGCTCCAATAAACTTAACCAAATATACAACATAATCTTCAGGCCCATGATGGTACAACTCTGATAATAACAACAAGTCGTTGGTAATTCTAGACATTAATTTTCCTATTTTTCGCTCATCATAGAAGCTAAAGGACAGCTTTTGATAATGCCCAAATAACTCCTTCCGCATATCGTTTTCCATCATAGCACCCATTACATGGCCCCAATAGTCATAATAGAAATTACAGGCTTTTTGTATGATGACTAAGAAAACCATTAAAGCGCCTACTTGATAGATCTGCTGTAATGGATTGCTCATATTTCCTTGCAATACATTTTTGGTTATATATCTTGTACACAATGGAATAACCAATGTTACTGTAGCTGCAATAAATGCGCATACTATAACAGAAAAGAATAAACCTAGATATGGTTTATAATATGAAAAAAACTTCTTTATTCGAAAGCTCAATTCCTTATCCTCCTCTATTGGGGAGGGCTAAACCATAATCACCCTCCCTTTTATAATTTTCTTTATCTCTAACAGTCTTCTTTTTTTCATCTGAAACACCCTTTCTAAGGTATTTCTTACATCACAGCTCAGCCGTGATGTAAGATACATGTTTTCATTAAGCCTTTGAATGTAAATATTACGCCTATACTATTATATTTC
>JAAYKZ010000421.1 GCA_012522165.1 Clostridiales bacterium | reverse complement strand
GAATTGAAGTGATAAAAGCAAAGAAGGAGGAGATTTAGCATGGGAAATGTAAAAATTATTGACCACCCA
Source organism: Clostridiales bacterium (assembly GCA_012522165.1). Classification (GTDB taxonomy): domain Bacteria; phylum Bacillota; class Clostridia; order Caldicoprobacterales; family UBA3941; genus JAAYGY01. The sequence continues at coordinate 4,667 of JAAYKZ010000421.1, read as the reverse complement.
TTAATTCAACATAAACTGACTTTAATTAGAAATAAAAGCACAGGATCCAAAGAGTTTAGGGAATTAGTAGAGGAGCTATCACTTCTTATGGGTTATGAAGTAACTCGCGATCTTCCCCTAGAAGAAGTAGAGATAGAAACCCCTATTGGCCCTACTAAAGCCAAAGTTATTTCAGGTAAAAAATTAGCTATAGTACCCATCTTAAGAGCAGGACTGGGAATGGTAGACGGTATGTTAAAGCTTATTCCTGCTGCCAAGGTAGGCCATATCGGACTGTATCGTGATCCAGATACTTTAGAGCCTGTTGAGTACTATTGCAAGCTTCCCGTGGACGTGGAGGAAAGAGAGCTTATAGTAGTAGATCCCATGCTGGCTACAGGAGGGTCAGCTTCTGCAGCTATCACTTTTCTTAAAAAACGGGATGTTAGAAATATAAAATTGGTATGCCTAGTGGCAGCGCCAGAGGGCGTAGAAAGAATACAAAAGGATCATCCAGACGTGGATATCTTTATAGCAGCATTGGACAAGTGTCTAAATGAACATGGATATATTGTACCAGGCTTAGGAGATGCGGGAGATAGATTGTTTGGAACTAAATAAAGATTTAGGCGGTGGTAAAATGTCTTCCATGGATGTTATTAAGCAGATAAAAGAGGCTGAGAAAAAAGCTCAAGAGATTCGTGAAAAAGCTGTCCAGCAAGCTCGAGATATTGTCAGCAAAGCCCAGCAAGAAGCAGAAGAGTTAGCCCATCAGCTGCAAAAAGATGCCCTTGATAAAGGAAAAAAGCTAATGGTGGAAGCCGAAGCCCAGGCTCAAAAGGAAATAGAAGCTATTAAGGAAAGGAACCAGGCCCAAATATCGGAACTCAAGGCCAGAGCCCAGCGCAATCTAGATGAAGCTGTAACATATGTGCTAGGAAGGATTGTGAAAGACTATGGCCGTAATTGATATGAAGAAGGTTACTTTAATTGGTATCCAAAGCGACAAAGAGAATATTTTAAAGACCATTCAATCTATGGGTAACCTGGAAATATCCAGCCTTGAAGAGCAAGAGGGAACTGATGAGCAGGATGCTATTTTAGAGCTAAGCAAAAGCCAGGATTTATCAGCTCTAGAAGAGATACAGGCCCAGTTATCTCAGGTGGAGTTTGGGTTGGAATTAATGAATCAATACAATCCGGTAAAAACAGGTTTGTTTGACATGAAGCCTCAAGTGGATGCCAATGAGCTATCCCAGGCTTTTGAATCCCGAAGTGCAATCCTCGCAGTTGTATCGGAACTTAAAAAACAGGAAGAGAGTTTAAATGAAATTAGCCTTAAAGAGACAAGGCTAAACAATACTATAATGCAAATGGAACCTTGGGAGAAGTTGGATATTCCTCTAAATCAATTAGAGGATACCCTTACCACCCGCGTTCTTGCTGGTACAGTAAATAATAGCGCAGTTCAAAGATTTTTAGATGCTATTGACCATTTGGAAAGTAACCTTATAGTTGTTCAGCAGTTAGGTCAGACTACTGGGGAAACCTGTTTCTTTATGGTGTATCATAAATCTATAGAGGAGGAAGTATCCCCGATATTTAAGGAGTTTGCCTTTAGCCAAGTAAACTTTTCAGGCTTTGAAGGCACTCCCGATAAGATAATAGCTGAGGCAAAAGAGCAATTAGATGAGGCACAAGAGGCAAGAGATGAAATAATTAAAACAATAACGGAATTATCAAATATACGTCATGAATTGCAGCTTTTATATGATGCACTACTAATAGAAATTGACAGACTAAATGCAGTACATAATCTCATGGAAACCGATCACACCTTTGTACTAAGGGGATGGATACCGGCTAAAGAGGCTGACAAGTTTAGTCAGGCTTTAAGAGATAAGGTAAAGGATATCTACATAAAGCTGGAAGACCCTGCCCCTGATGAAGATTGCCCTGTGGCCCTTGAAAATCATCCTATAGTAACCCCCTTTGAGATGGTTACGGATCTTTATAGCACACCCAATCCTAGGGAGCTAGATCCCAACACTGTAATGGCGCCTTTTTATGCTATGTTTTTTGGTATAATGATGGGTGATGCTGGATATGGCATAGTTATGGCCATAGCTTCCTACTTATTCATAAAAAAATTGAAGCCCAAGGGGAATACCAAAAAATTAGCTGGTGTCATATTTATAGGAGGTATCTTCACCTTTATTTGGGGAGCAGTCTTTGGAGGATGGTTTGGCGATGCAGGAACTCGTTTTGGCATTAATCCTATTTGGTTCAACCCCTCCGAAGAACCTATAAAGATGCTAGCCTTTTGTTTTGCATGTGGTGTCATTCATATCTTTGCAGGTATGGGTGTTAAGGCCTACGCCAATATTAGAGAGGGACGTATTTTAGATGCAATTTTTGACCAAGGGCTATGGTATATATTTTATATAGGTCTTATACTATGGCTGCTTGGAGGTATGGCCAACTTAGGATCAACCTTTACACAAATAGGAAAAGTTATGACTATAGTAGGTGCTATAGGCCTTATACTTACTCAGGGTCGAGATAAGAAAAATATTTTTTCTAAATTCTTCTCTGGAGTACTTAGCTTATATGATGTAACTGGTTTTTTAAGTGATGTTCTTTCCTACTCAAGGCTCTTTGCCCTAGGGCTTACCACCGGGGTTATAGGAACGGTTATGAACCAGTTGGGAGCTATGGTAGGAGCTAAATGGTATGGCTGGATATTTGCGGCAGCGATATTGATAATAGGACATGGTTTTAATGTAGTTATCAACTTACTAGGTGCTTTTGTGCACTCCAGCAGACTCCAATATATTGAATTCTATGGCAAGTTCTTTGAGGGCGGAGGCAAATCCTTTAAGCCCTTGAGATTAAGAACAAGATATAACGAAATTAAAAACTAAAAACATACTTAAATTATAAACTTATGAGGAGGTATTTTTCATGGAATTAGGAAATGTATTAGCAATTTCTGGAGGAGCTCTAGCAGTAATTCTAGGAGGAATAGGCTCAGTGTTAGGTGTTGCTACCGCAGGACGAAGTGCAGCGGGAGTTGTTGCTGAAGATCCTGACAAGTTCGGTTCGGTACTGTTATTACAAGCCCTTCCCGGTACTCAAGGAATTTATGGCATGCTTATAGCTTTTATCCTTATGGGAAAAATTGGTCTGCTAGGAGGAGCTGCTGTAGAACTTACAACGGCTCAGGGTTGGCAACTGTTTGCCGCTTGTATGCCTATTGCTATCTTAGGGCTTCTTTCAGCTATTTGGCAAGGTAAGACAGCATCCGCAGCCATTGCTATGGTGGCTAAAAGAGGAGACACTGCAGGTAAAGGTCTTACCATGACAGTTATGGTAGAAACCTACGCTGTTTTAGCTCTCTTGGCTTCCATATTGATGATCAATGGAATTCAACTCTAATGGGAAGAGGAAAGGAAAATTAATGGTAGTAGGAGTGTGAGCCAATGAATGGTATCGATAGGATCAGTCAGAGGATTTTGGATGATGCACAGGTGGAGGCTGCTCGGATTATAGAAGAGGCAGAACAAAGGGCTCGCTCTATTAAGGATAGGAAGATTAAAGAGGCAGAGAAGAAAAACCAAAAACTCCATGAAGAAAATCTGGCTAGGGCTCAGGAGAGAAAGCGTAGGATGCTAAGTGCTGCTGAGCTGGAGATGAAGAAAGAAGTTTTAGCTGCAAAGCAGCAGATGATAGATGAGGCCATGGAAAAGGCTAAGCAGGCCATCATGGATATACCAAGGGATGAATACCGCAGGGTAATATCCAAAATGTTGCTTGAGTCTGCCCAGGGGTATGAGGAAGTAATCTTTTCTGCAGCCGATGAAGAAAGATTAGATCAAAGCCTTATCCACCAGGTAAACCAAGAGCTTAAAGAACAAGGCAAGAGGGGAGAGCTTAGGCTATCCGCTGAAAGAGGCCAGTTTGATGGTGGATTTATACTGAGGTCTGGAGGGATGGAGATCAATAACACCTTTGGTGCTATTCTTAGAATGAGCCGTAACCATCTGGAAGCCAGGCTAGCAGAGATTTTGTTTGGGAAGGAAGGGTGATAAAATGCCTAGGCCAAGTACTGCATATGCAGCCGCCCATATCTTTGCCCTTGAAAACAAATTGCTAAGCAGGGATAAGGTGGAACGGATGGTAGAAGCGGCCTCAGCTTCAGAAGTCCTAAAGGTGTTATCAGAGACTGAGTATGCCACCAGCGTTTCTGAATTAGCCCAGCCCCATGACTATGAAGAAATGTTATCCGGTGAAATACAAAGGTTATACGATTTTTTTCAGACCATATCTCCAGATCCGCAAATCACCAACTTGTTCTTTGTAAAATATGACTTTCATAATTTAAAGGTGCTGCTAAAGGCACGATACCTAGGCAGGGAACAAGATGAACTTTTAATAAAATCTGGGGGTAATCTGCCCTTAGATCTATTAAAAGAAGCTATTAAAGAAGAGGATTATAGCCAGCTTCCTGAATATATTAGGAAAGCCTTGGAAGAAGTTGATGCGGCTATGAGCCTTAAGACAGATCCTCAAAAGATAGCTGTGATACTGGATAAGGCAATGTATAAACATATATTTGATGTTTGCACAAAAAAGAATAATGACTTTGTTTTTGAATATTTCACTATGCAGGCTGACCTGATTAATAT
>JAAYKZ010000420.1 GCA_012522165.1 Clostridiales bacterium | reverse complement strand
GATATATAGAGATATTTAAGACTCAATAAGAAATACACTTATAAATATACATTGATTATACAGTGGTAACCCATTATAATAGGAGCATGATAAATTATGATTGAAGAGGAGTTTTGAATATGAAAAACATAATAAAAATCTTAGCAGTTTTGATGGTGCTAGTTTTTACCCTATCAATTGTAGGATGTTCCGCTGAAGGAAACGATAAAGCTAATTCCGGCGGTCAGGAAGAAAATGTTCAAAATGACGCCAATGCAAACCAGGCAGAAGGCGATGCCCAAGATAGTGAGGATGCTAGTGCCGAAAGCGAAACCATGAAAAAGATTAGGGAAACCAAAAAGATTATATGGGGTACCAATGCTGAATTTCCTCCCTTTGAAATGCGTGAAGGGGATCAGGTAATAGGCATAGATGCTGAAATAGCAGCCAAGATAGCTGAAAAACTAGGAGTAGAATTGGTAGTAGAGGATATGGAGTTTGATGCTCTAATTACAGCCCTCCAATCTGGTAAGATTGACTTTATTGCAGCAGGCTTTACTATCGAGCCAGACAGGGAAAAGCAGGTTCTATTTACCGATACCTACTTTAAGGCTGTACAGGCAATTATGGTTCAAGAAGGAAATGAGGAAATTAAGTCTGCTGATGATCTGGAAGGCAAGAAGATTGGTGTTCAAAACGGTACTACAGGAGATTTTATAGCATCTGATATTCCAGGTGCAGAGGTAATTCGTTTCAATAACGGTATTGAGGCAGCCCTTGATCTTAACAATGGAAAGATTGATGCAGTTATAATTGACAATCTTCCTGCTCAAATGTTGGCCAAGAGCAACCCAGGACTTGTGGTACTAGATGAAAAGCCTTTTGATGCCGAAGAGTATGCTATAGCAGTACGCAAAGGAGATACTGACCTTCAGCAGGTTATAAATGAAGTACTAAAAGAAATGAAGGACAGCGGAGAAATTGATGAGCTGGCTAACAAATACTCAATTGGGGAATAATAAAAGACATAAAAACATGAACTTAAGCCGGTATTGGTAAATACTAATTACCAGTACCGGCTTTATATGTGAGAAAATACTTGTATATTTATACATTATACAGTATAATGAAAAAGTATCAATTCAAAGGAATATAGAAGGAGTTTAGTGTATGAACTCAATTATTAAAGTGTTATCTGATGCTATATACTATAATTTGATAAGGGAACAGCGCTATATGCTCTTTGTGCAGGGACTGGGTATATCTCTGCAGCTAACCTTTTATTCAGCCATTATAGGTACCATACTAGGCTTATTTTTAGCCCTTGCAAAGCTGAGCAAGATAAAAATCTTTGAAAGGCTTGCTACTATATACGTAGACGTTATAAGAGGTACGCCGGTAGTAGTACAATTGGTGATTATATACTATGCTATTTTAGGAAGTAGTAGTCTTCCCAAGATAGCAGTTGCATCTATAGCTTTTGGATTAAACAGTGGAGCATATGTATGTGAGCTTATAAGGGCTGGTATAATGGCTGTGGATAAGGGACAGATGGAAGCTGCGCGCTCCCTAGGCTTTTCCTATTCTCAGGCCATGGCCTATATTATCATCCCTCAAGCTATAAAGAATATTCTACCGGCCTTGGTTAATGAGTTTATTGTTCTATTAAAGGAAACAGCTATTGCAGGTTATATAGCCCTGGATGATTTAACACGTGCAGGAAATATCATAAGGGGTAGAACCTTTGATGCATATACCCCCTTTATTTTGGTAGCAGCTATATACCTTTATATAACCACTATTTTGACCTGGTTGCTGGGCAAATTGGAGAGGAGGCTGCACGAAAGTGATTGAGGTAGTTAATTTACACAAATCCTTTGGGGATCTTAAAGTGTTAAAGGGCGTAAATACAAAGATAAAAAAACAGGAAGTGGTGTGTGTTATTGGAGCCAGTGGTTCAGGCAAAAGTACCTTTCTTCGCTGTTTAAACCTTTTGGAAGAACCAGATGAAGGCGAGATTTATATAGATGGTATTTCTTTATTGGAGCATAAAAAAGATATTAATCGACTCCGTCAAAAGGTAGGGATGGTATTTCAGCAGTTTAATCTATTCCCTCATATGACGGTGATGGAAAATATTACTTTAGCACCTATAAAGCTAAAGGGCATGACCAAGAGCCAGGCTGAAGAAAAGGCTATGGAACTTCTCCATAAGGTAGGCTTGCCAGATAAGAACGACCAATATCCCAACCATCTCTCCGGTGGCCAAAAACAGAGGGTAGCCATTGCCAGGGCTCTTGCCATGGATCCTGAGATTATGCTCTTTGATGAGCCTACCTCTGCCCTTGATCCTGAGATGGTAGGTGAAGTGCTAAATGTAATGAAACAGTTAGCCAATGAAGGTATGACCATGGTAGTAGTAACCCATGAAATGGGATTTGCCAGAGAGGTAGGAAACAGGATAATGTTTATGGATGAGGGGATTATATTTGACGAAGGTCCCCATGAACAAAGATTTATAAATCCCCAAAAAGAGCGGACTAGAGAATTTTTGGACAAGGTTTTGTAAGGAGGATAGGGGAAATGAGAGATACCAAAATTGTCTTTATAGGTATAGCTGTATTAATACTGTTTCCTCTACTGTTTCATGGGCTAAGGTGTGTTATTAAAATTAGGAAACAAAAAGATAAAAAGAATCTATACTACTCCTTGGCTGCCACAGGGATAGTATGTATGGCATTAATTGCACTAATTTTTAGCACTTACAAATTTACTTTATCCTACCAAGCTCCTTTGGTGGTGGAGCAATACCTTGTAGAGGAAGGCTATGCTTCTTTAAAAGAGATGGGTATTGACCATGAAGGATACTCTGCTTATTTAAGTGAAAACATCTATGAAAATGATGATGGTACCATAACTATGTATGTTCAATTTCAATCAGGTGATGAAAATATATATACTGTAATTAATATGGAGAAACAAGGAGATACATGGAAGGTCATAGGACATGAAATTCTAACTGGTGACTATGAAGACTATCCAGAGCTCAAAAAAAGGTTTTATCCTATATAGGATAAAACCTTTTTTTGACGAACATTTTTGCCGAAATTGAACGTAAATAATTTGCAATAAGCTTGTCCAATTCTTGGCTGCAAGCGAGAACTTCCTCATTGTTTAACTTCATATCATTATTACTGATAATCTTATCAAGAAGTTTTCGCTTTTTTTCAAGCTGCTTTATCAGCTCTTGCGATTCCATTGTTACCTCACCCCCACCCAAGATATTATGCCACAATTTATAAAGTTTTTGTGGAAAACAACAAAGATAGTTAAAAAAAATTATTTTTCGACATAATAATGCCTGTCAAATAACAAAATCAGTGTCATAATATATATTTTAAGGTTTAAAATCTAACATAGAGGGTAAAAATGTATTAAGACAGCATAGTATTATACATAAGGTTAAACAAAGGGTTGAAAGGAGCTGTTGGCATGAGGATCACGATAAGTGGCAAGAACCTGGAGATAACTAACTCGTTGAGAAACCAGGTCAACAAGAAGGTGTCAAAGCTGGAACGTTTTTTTGGTGAGGACGTGGAGGCTCAGGTAACCCTGTCAGTGGAGGGCTACCGCCATATAATCGAGGTGACCATTCCTTTCAATGGAATAGTTATTAGAGGCGAAGAAGCAACAGACAATATGTACGCATCCATAGACATGGTAGTGGATAAGCTGGAGAGACAAATACGCAAGCACAGGACACGTTTAGGAAAAAGGATAAAGTCGGGTGCTTTTAAAAATGACGCACCTTCTGCCTCCATGGAAGATACGGGGCTAGAGGAGAATGAGCCCAGGCTAGTTCGCACCAAGAGATTTGCCGTAAAGCCAATGAGTGTCGAAGAAGCCACATTGCAGATGGAATTGCTAGGTCACAGTTTTTTTGTTTTTACCAATGCAAGCTCCAATGAGGTAAATGTGTTGTATAAACGAAGGGATGGAAATTACGGGTTAATCGAGCCAGATTACCTATAAAGAATGGTTATAAAGGGGAGCAATAGCTCCTCTTTTTTAGTGCCTTCAATTTTGCTAAGTTATTGAATGTTTGCGCTTTTAATGTTAGAATGAAGTATTGATATTGAAAATTGGAGTGTAATATTATGGGATTATTTAAAAGGATATTTGGTGATAGCAACTCTAGAGAGATAAAGCGGATAGAAAAGATAGTAGATGTGATTGAGGCTTTAGAGCCGTCCATGCAGGCTTTGACTGATGAGCAGCTCAAGGCCAAAACCTCTGAGTTTAAAGAAAGGCTTAACAGGGGAGAGACCTTAGAGGATCTACTTCCAGAAGCCTTTGCTGTTGTTAGGGAGGCATCCCGTAGGGTGCTGGGCATGAGGCATTTCAGAGTACAGCTTATTGGTGGAGTAGTGCTTCATCAGGGCCGTATTGCTGAGATGAAGACTGGTGAGGGTAAGACCCTGGTAGCAACCCTGCCTGCCTACTTAAATGCCCTAACAGGTAAGGGTGTGCATATCGTTACGGTAAACGACTACCTGGCCCAAAGGGATAGCGAATGGATGGGCAGGATCTACAAATTTTTAGGTCTATCGGTAGGACTAATAGTACACGATATGAAGCCTAGTGAACGTAGGAAAAGTTATGCAGCAGATATTACCTATGGTACCAATAATGAGTTTGGATTTGATTATCTGCGGGACAATATGGTGATATACAAGGAGGATATGGTACAGAGGGAGCTAAACTTCGCCATCGTGGACGAGGTAGACTCTATCCTTATCGACGAAGCCCGTACCCCCCTTATCATTTCTGGTGCAGGTGAAAAGTCCACGGAATTGTACCATAAGGCGGATAAATTTGTTGTGCGGCTGAAGAGAGATGAAGACTTTGAGGTGGATGAAAAAGCCAATACAGTAAGCCTTACTGAAAAAGGCGTAGCCAAGGCAGAGGCCTACTTCAACATAGAAAATTTGGCAGAGATTGATCCCACTGACACTGAGGCAATGAGGGTTCCTCATCACATAAACCAGTCATTAAAGGCCCGGTATCTTATGAAAAGGGATCAGGACTATGTGGTAAAAGACGGCCAAGTCATTATTGTAGACGAATTTACCGGCAGACTTATGACAGGACGAAGGTATAGCGATGGCCTTCATCAAGCTATAGAAGCAAAAGAAGGAGTTAACGTAAGAAGAGAAAGCAAAACCTTGGCCACTATTACCTTCCAAAACTATTTCAGAATGTATAGCAAACTGTCGGGAATGACAGGTACTGCAAAGACCGAAGAAGAGGAGTTTAAGACCATATATGGTCTAGACGTAGTGGTAATACCTACTAATAAGACCATGATACGCAAGGACTACAATGACGTAATCTATCTAACTATGGAAGGTAAGTTTAGAGCAGTGGTTGAGGAGATAGTTCAGCGTTACGCTGTAGGCCAACCAGTGCTGGTGGGTACTGTGTCAATTGAGAACTCAGAGATCTTAAGCTCTATGCTAAAGAAAAGAGGGGTACCCCATGAAGTCCTAAATGCCAAGTATCATGAGAAAGAAGCCGAAATCGTAGCTCAGGCGGGAAGGTATAAGGCTGTAACCATTGCTACCAATATGGCAGGCCGCGGTACCGATATTCTCTTAGGGGGCAATCCCGAATTTATGGCCAAGAAAGAGATGAAAAAGCAAGGATATTCTGATGAAATCTTGGCCCAGGTTACTGGATTTGAAACTACTGACGATCCCGACCTAATTGCTGCTCGCAATGTTTATAAGCAGCTGTATGAAAAGTTTAGTATAGAGGTAGAAAAGGAGCGCAAAAAGGTAATAGAGCTAGGTGGACTTCATATCATTGGTACAGAACGTCATGAAAGCAGACGTATAGATAACCAGTTAAGAGGCCGTGCTGGCCGTCAAGGGGATCCAGGCTCTTCCAGGTTCTATATTTCCCTTGAAGATGATCTTATGAGGCTATTTGGCTCAGAGAAAATACAGGGTATCGTAGAAAGACTAGGACTTGAAGATGATCAACCTATAGATTACGGTATACTTTCCAAACAGATAGAATCGGCCCAAAAGAGGGTGGAGGGCAATAACTTCAATATAAGAAAGCATGTGCTCCAATACGACGATGTCATGAACAAACAAAGGGAGGTTATCTATTCCCAGCGTCGTAGGGTATTGGAAGGGGAAAACCTAAGAGATTCTATTATGGACATGGTAGAAGCTGTAGTGGATAACACTATTGAAATGTTTATTGGAGAGCTTCCCCATCCTGAAGAGTGGAATATCAAAGGGCTTATTGAATATTTAGAGAGAATATTTTTGCCCAAGGATTCAGTGGTTATCTCCGAAGATCAGGTATATGACCTTACAAAAGATAAGCTAAAGGAAAGAATATTAGAAGTTGCCCATAAGGCCTATGCTCTAAGAGAGCAGGAGAACGGCGAAGAAAACATGAGGGAGGCCGAAAGGGTAATTCTCTTAAGAGTGGTGGACCAAAAATGGATGGATCATATCGACGCCATGGATCAATTGCGCCAGGGAATTGGCCTAAGAGCCTATGGTCAAAGAGATCCAGTAGTGGAATACAGGTTAGAAGGCTATGAAATGTTTGAGGAGATGGCCAGAAGCATACAAGAGGAGACTGTTCGTATTCTCTTTAACATTAAGATACAGGCCGATGTACCAAAACGTGAAAAGGTAGCAGAGCCAACCAGTACAAGCCATGGCAGCAGTGGTCCAAGAAAACCGGTAGTCAAAGGTCAGAAGGTGGGAAGAAACGATCCTTGCCCCTGTGGTAGCGGTAAGAAGTATAAAAGATGCTGCGGGGCATAGGGCTTGTGATAAAAGTAGAGATTTATTTTGAATATCAATATCTGTTTTTTAGTTATAACTTTTTGATTATGGCTATTAAGTTTAGTTTCTAAATTGGGGAGCGAAAGGTGTGATACAATGTTGGAACTTCAAAGTGCCAAAGAGACACTTAATGAAATAAAAGAAAAATTTAGTCAGGTAGGTGATTCACTTTGACATCCCAGCATGTCAAAGTAAGATAAAAGAATATGAGGCTGAGATGAATGAGCCTTCATTCTGGGAGGATATACAAAGGTCTCAAAAAGTAAACAAGGAAGTTAAGCTATTAAAGAATAAAATTCAAAAATATGAGGATATAAATTCCCGAATTGAGGATACAGAAGTTTTAATACAGTTAGGTATGGAGGAAGAGGATTCTTCCATAATGGATGAAGTTGGAAAGTAGCTATCTAGGCTGGAAAGGGATGTAGAGGCCTTAAGATTGGAAACCTTATTAAACGGCCCCTATGATAGCAATAACGCTATTATAGAATTACATGCGGGTGCAGGGGGTACTGAGGCCATGGATTGGGCTTCTATGCTGCTGCGCATGTATACTAGATGGTGTGAGAGTAAGGGCTATAAGGTAGAAACTTTGGATTTTCTACCTGGAGAAGAAGCGGGAGTAAAAAGCGTAACCTTACAGGTGATGGGAGAGAATGCCTATGGCTATTTAAAAGCCGAAAAGGGTGTTCACAGGCTGGTACGCATTTCTCCCTTTGATGCTTCAGGCAGAAGGCATACCTCTTTTGCATCTCTGGAAGTTATGCCGGAGATCGAAGATGATGAGGAGCTAGATATAAAGCCGGAAGATCTAAGAAT
>JAAYKZ010000419.1 GCA_012522165.1 Clostridiales bacterium | reverse complement strand
TCCTGGCCGGGATAGGCCGGGGGCAGCTAAAAGTACTGGATGAAAGAATTGCTAAGAAAAGATATATCTATGAATTCTATAAGAGAGAACTTGGAAAGCTTGATGGCATAGAAATGATGCCTATCAATGAATGGAATGAACCAAACTGCTGGTTGAGCTGTATTACTTTAAGTGGAGATGTTCAACCACTTAATATTATAGAAGCCCTGGAAAGGGAGAATATAGAGTCAAGACCTATCTGGAAACCGATGCACATGCAGCCTGTCTTTGCAGAGTATGATTTTATTGGTGAAGGGATATCAGAGCAAATCTATGCCAATGGTGTCTGCTTACCAAGCGATACCAAGATGACTGATGAGGATTTACACAGGGTATGTAGAATTGTAGAGGGATTGTGGTGAAGAATGAGCGAATGATTATATGAGAAATATTTTAAGCGAGTTTTTGATTTTGTTTTTGCAGTAATTTTATTATTACTAACTGCTCCAATATTAATTATTTGCGCTACAGCTATAAAGTTAGAATCTAAAGGCCCAATATTATTTAAGCAAAAGAGGATAGGAAAAAATAATCAAGAATTCCTAATATACAAATTCAGGACTATGTTAGTAGAAACCGAAAAAGATGGAAAAGCACTTACAGATACAGAGAGATTAACCAAGGTAGGAAGATTTCTAAGAAAGACAAGCTTAGATGAAATACCACAATGTATTAATATTATAAAAGGAGAAATGAGTTTTATAGGACCCAGACCTTTACCGGTTATTTATCTGCCTTATTATACAGATTATGAAATTCAACGACATAATGTAAAACCAGGAATTAGTGGATTAGCACAGGTAAATGGTAGAAATGATTTACCATGGGAAGAAAGATTTAGGTATGATGTTGAATATGTAAATAATTTAAGTTTTAAATTAGATACACAAATATTCATAAGGACAATTCAAAAAGTACTCAAAAGAGAAAATATACAGATTCGGGGAACCACAAATATAAAAGATTTTCATATTTATAGACAGAGCCAGGGAAAGGAGGGTTTTAGCTAATAATGAACATATATGGTAAAATGATAAAATTAAGGGCTTTAGAATTAGAAGATATGGAATATTTAAGGGAAATAATAAATGATCCAGAAATTGAAAGTTTAGTTGGAGGATGGTCTTTCCCGGTTTCAAAAAAAGAACAGGAAGATTGGTATTATAAAATATATAATGACAAACGGAATTTAAGATTTGCTATTGAAACAAAAGAGGATAGAATAATTGGTATGGCAGACTTAAGAAATTTAGATTGGAAAAATAAATCTGCATCTCATGGTTTGAAAATAGGTAATAAAGATTATAGAGGTAAGGGATATGGCACAGATGTTGTAATGACCATTATGAGATATGCCTTTAATGAATTAGGGCTAAATAGATTAGAGTGCTATATTTTAGATTATAACATAGCTTCGCAGAAATTATACCTGGAAAAATGCGGATGGAAATTAGAAGGAAGAAGAAGAAAAAGTATATATAAAAATAATAAATTTCATGATCAGTTGATAGCTGGCATTCTTAAAGAAGAATATGAAGAATTGCTTTTAAAAACTAATTATTGGGGCGAGTAATAATATGGAAATAGGCAGTGAGTTTTGGGGTGATTTTGAC
>JAAYKZ010000418.1 GCA_012522165.1 Clostridiales bacterium | reverse complement strand
TATAAATACTTTACTATTATAAACATGGGGGCGAATAAAATTGAAAAAAAACTTAGATTTACATATTGCTATTATAATTTTGATTTCCATGACATTATTAATGCTGTTGCCAAGTTGTTCCTATAATATAAGCGGGTCTAGAATTCTATCAGATGATGGGATAAAAGGTCATGAAATAACCACTATTAAAGTTACTTTCTTCGATTCAGACAATCGTTTAAAATCACCAATGGCAACTTTGACTTCATCTAATCAAGATGAACAACCTTATATAAAAGAGTTAAGGGATATTATAGCTACATCAAAAGGAATTTCAATAGATGAGGATAGTCAATTTAGTCCCATAACTGATAGTAGTCATTTTATTGAATTAATATATGATAATGATTATAAACTAGATTTTTATTACTCCCAGGAAAATAATTGGCTTATTTGGTCCAACATCATAGATGAGAATGAACAAAAGATTTTAGATTATCATTTTCTTAGCCCAAAGGAATCTATAGAAGAATGGCTATCCAAAGTCAAGCCCTTGGCTGCGGCTACGGAATAATGTAAAAAACAGCCGTATCTGGGCTACTTGCCCATTTACGGCCATTTACCTTGTATTAACTTTATAACAATCTCCTTTTAGATAGATCTATCTGGAAATTTCCATTAGTTTTGAATACACTTAATATAGACATAAAAATATGGACTACAAAAATTACTATTTTTATGAATCTATAATTAAAAAATGTGTTTTACGCTACAGCTGATAAAAATATTGATTACCCCAAACATCTATGATTTGGATTACTAATTCATCACTAGAAGGTACTGCTAATTGCATAGTATCCTTAATCACTTTGTCCCTTTCATATCTTTTTTGACATGATATGGGGTAAAAAAACTCATCCTTTATATAACCTACTGCCCAGTAATCTACATGCTCCAGTCCAACTAAATCCAGATCTTTATTGTTTTTTGTATCTTTTACTGCACACTTAGGCGATTTATAATCCACCAGTCTGATAGTGTTCATAATAAGTGGCATACTACAAGTTTGCCCTTTTTCTATAGATATTACAGGCTCTCCTTTAGGTTTATTATTACTATAGTAAATGGCAAAGCTTTTATCATCTTCTTGTGCCAACAATCTCTTTCTACATACATGAACAGAATGAGGACTGGAATCTATTCCTATCCATCTTCTATTAAGCCTAGAGGCTACTGCTAATGTTGTTCCAGAGCCTGCAAAAAAATCTCCCACATAGTCCCCTGGTCTTGATGAAGACAATATAATTCTCTCCAATAAAGCCTCCGGTTTCTGTGTGTCATAACCAGTTCTTTCAGGATCCCGCTGATGAAGATGAGAAATATCCGTCCAAACATCGCTAGGATATACCTTAGAATCCTCATAATATCGATATATCTTACCTGCTGATTTTATGGACCAAAATACCCTACCATCCTCATCTACTTCTTTCTTCATATTATTTCTTTTCCTGTTTCCCCGTTTTACACCAACAGCATCAATATTAAAATAATGGTCTGGTGATTTTCGATAGAAAAGAATGTTATCATGTTTTCGACTAAAATACTTTTTGGCTCTACCTCCACTATGATAATGCCATATGATTTCATTCAAAAAATTGTCTTCTCCAAAAATCTCATCTAACAAAATCCTTAAATAGGCACTGGTTCGATAGTCCACATGAACATAAAAAGAGCCGTCGGGAGTAAGCATCTCATAGGCATATTCAAATACTTGCCTCATAAAGTCTAGGAAGTCTTTTTTTCCTTCCTTCCATTGATCCCTGTAAGCAACATGTTCTATTATGCCCTTGTCCCCAATTCTTTGACGGTACCTGAACAATTGTCCCGTCATAAAAGGGGGGTCAATATATATGAGCTGAATCTTACTCCTGTACAAATCCACCAGCTTAGCTAATCCATCTAGTACATCGGCCCAGAAAAATTGCCCCCAGATATTATGAAAATCTATTGACTTCTCTCTATTATCATAATGACATTCTCCTTTGGGATAAACCTGCACTACAGTCATATTCTCATTCCTATTTCATTATGATAGCATCAAAACGACATTTCTTTACGCATTCTTGGCAACCGGTGCATTCATCTTCAATTACAGTATGAACTTCCCTTACGTTACCCTCAATAGCATCAAACTTGCACGCCCTCTTACAAGCAGTGCAACCTGTGCATTTATCCTCTTCAATAAAGGCTACCTTTCTGCTATTAAAATCTGCATAGATAGACTTTGTAGGACATTTCTCCGCGCATACCATACAGTTTACGCACTTATCATAATCTATACGTGCAACATTATCCTCTACCTTAATGGCGTCAAACTGACAAGCCTTTTCACAAATCCTGCATCCTATACATCCTACCTTACAAGCTTTTTTTACATCTTTGCCTTTGTCCTGTGACTTGCACATAACCTGTACCAGGCTTGATACAGGAATCATCTCTATTAAATCCTTGGGACAAGCTGCTACACACTTTTCACAAGATGTACATTTGTCTACATCAACCTCTGCTATCCCTTTATCGTTTATATAAATAGCATCAAAGGGGCAGGCTCTTACACATGTTCCTAGACCAAGACATCCATAGCTACATTCCTTTGGACCATCCACCAACATAGAAGCAGCCACACAGTCTTCAATACCCTGGTAGCGGTACTTATTTGGTGCATTATCGCAATCCCCAGCACATAATACCTTTGCTACCTCTCTTTCAATAGCCCCTACTTCTACTCCCATTATTTCTCCTATTTTCTCAGCAACGCTGGCGCCACCGACGGGACAGCCTGCTACAGGAGCCTCTCCAGCAACAACTGCCGCAGCAAATCCATCACAGCCAGGATAACCACAAGCACCACAATTAACACCAGGCAAAGCTTCTCGTACTTCTTCCTCTCTTGGGTCACTATCAACGGCAAATTTTTGTGATGCAAAAGCAAGTCCAGCTCCAAATATTATACTCATGCCCCCTAAACTAATTATCGGCATTAATATCTCCTTAATCATGCTCTTCCCCCCCTACTTAATAAGTCCTTGAAATCCTAGAAATGCGACAGACATAAGACCTGCAGTTATTAGGGTTATAGGAAAGCCCTTTAAAGGCTCAGGTATATCTGAAAGCTCTAATCTTTCCCTAATACCAGCCATGAGTACTAAAGCTAGTGTAAATCCTAATGCAGCACCTATTCCGTTTATTAATGTCTGAAGTAAATCGTATTTTTCTTGAATGTTGATAATAGCTACTCCCAGTACAGCACAGTTAGTAGTTATTAGAGGGAGATATACGCCCAGTGCCTGATATAAAGTAGGACTGGTCTTTTGTATAACCATTTCTACAAACTGCACCAAAGCAGCTATAACTAAAATAAAGGCAATGGTCTGTAGATATTCTAAACCTAAAGTTTCTAATATAGCATATTGAACAATATAGGTAATCAAGGATGCCAGTGCCATTACAAAGGTTACGGCAGCCCCCATACCCAAAGCAGTGGATACTTTTTTGGATACACCTAAAAAGGGACAAATACCTAAAAACCTTGACAACACAAAATTATTAACCAATAAGGTACTGAGTAATATCATAAATAATTTTCCTACATATTCCATATTTAATCCCCCTTTACTCAGTCTTAGCTGTCAATTTATTCAATAGTCCAAGTAATAGCCCTAAGGTAATAAAAGCGCCAGGTGGCAGAATCATTATAACAGCAGGATTAAAAGATTGAGGCATTACCTGTACTCCAAATACAGTCCCTGCTCCTAGTAGCTCCCTGATAACTCCTAAGAGAGTCAAAGAACAGGTAAAACCTAGCCCCATACCTAAACCATCGGCAATCGCTGCTAAAGGTGTGTTTTTCGATGCAAAAGCTTCTGCTCTTCCAAGAATTATACAGTTAACCACAATCAAGGGAATGAATAAACCCAGGCTTTCATACAAGACTGGAACATAGGCTTCCATTATCATGTCTACTACAGTAACAAAGGTAG